>NZ_JBHIMP010000003.1:0-160469 GCF_042194175.1 Bartonella sp. MR168JLCBS
TTTGAGACGCTAAATTATGCTATTGAGGATGTTCGCAAGGAAGCAAGACAAGCAGCAGCGATTGGTTTAGCGGTGTCCAACTTACGTTACTATGATATACCAGGATCTTTAAGTGTTTCATTTGGTAGTGGTTTGTGGCGCAGTCAATCCGCATTTGCTATTGGGGCTGGTTATACATCTGAAGATGGAAATATTCGCTCGAATGTATCTATTACGAGTGCTGGAGGTCACTGGGGGATAGGTGCTGGAATTACTCTGAGGTTGAGATGATAATAGAAAAAATGGCTGTTATTGTAAAAAAGAGAAGTATTTTAGTAAAGGTTCTGTTTGCTCTTGCCTTAATAGGCAAGAGCAAAAGCTTTGCTAACGAGAACAATAATATTTATACAGTGCATCCACCGCACTTATCGATACCTAAGGGAGAACCTGGTGAAACACGTCGAATTATTATGCAGTTTTATGACTGGACTTTGATTTGTGACGAAAAACAAAAGCTTAAACATAAGCAAGGTATATGTAATGTGACACAGACTGTTCATGATCAAGAAGGAAATACCATTTTTAGTTGGTCTCTTGTGTCTACGACAAGTGGTCAAGCAGTGATGCTTTTTCGAACATTGCCAAATTCTGATATAAATGTTCCGATTCAAATGTTTGTAAAAGGTGTTAAAAAACCTGTTCTTATTCATTATACGCAATGCAATGAAACCGTTTGTTTGGCACAATCGCCTGTAGGGCCGGTTTTGACTAAACAAATAGAGCAGGACAATAAAGTACGTATTTCCTATAAACTTAAAGAAGGAAAGGTATTTTCTTTTACTGTACCATTTAAAGGGTTAAATGCAGCACTTAATTCTTTACGTCCTTAGAATCCATCGAGTATTTTTAACAAGAGTCATTTTTTCATAAATCGTTGTATTATATTTTTGAGTGTAAATTATAAGGTCAAATAAGTAAGAATTTTTATATAATATGACATCGAGCTGATTTATTGGAAAGAGTGAGAGTTTTATGAATATAAAGTCACAATAAGTTCTTTATATGTAATAGAAAATAAAGTTAGTATTTTCCATAAAGCTTAAAGAGTGGTTTCGTGAGTTATTAGAAGTAAAAAAGATTAGAAATACTCGATTTAAAATAATTAAAAAGATAGATTCCTTACAATAATAAGTAGGCTAAATTCTTTTTTAAAGCTTTAAATGGATTTTTAGAGCGGTCTGATTAAGCATTAATATTTTTCAGATAAATTTATAATCCTAGAGAATTTTTTGAACGATAGTTTTAATTGGTATTCACAAAATAACAGCTATTGTAATTGCATTTTGTAGTATTATGGAACTTTTATTCCAGCATAATCAAAGCCATTTCATTGCATACAACAAATAAGGCTCGTGTGTGGATAACGAGATTGAAAAAAGAAAAAATTTTTTATAAACCGTACTAATGTATAGGTTGTTGTGACCTTAAGAGTCAGCAAATAGTATGATAATGTAGGTTTGTTACAATAGAAGTGTGCTCCGTGTAAATGGTATAAAGAAAAGAGCAAAATTTATAAAAATTGATGCGAACGTAAACGATTAATTTATAGTTTTAAGTTCATAAAGAGAAGCATGATTTCACGGAAACAACCAAAAGATTATACAAAAATCTGAATGATGCTAGTTTAGAAAATTTTAATGATAGGCAAAGAAAGAATGATTTCTTGTATTTATCATTTGATGCTGCATTTTTGATGCTGCATTATTGCTTTATTTAGGAATGAGAAGAAGAGTTTTCGCGTTTATTTATTGGGGGGAACGCTCAAGGGATAAGAGAAATGACCCCGTTAAACTATGGTTCAAAAGAGTTAAAGCGAGGAGAAATATACGATACCAAAGCAGATCAGTTGTATGATCAGTGCGGTAGTAATACAAATAATCGTTCTGCATTGTCACGAACAGAATCATACTCTGTTTTTGTTGATATAAAGAGACAACAGAGAAAAAAACATTATGAACAGAAACAGGCTTTTGTTCAATCTGAGACAGCTTTTGAGTTTCATAGTCAGATAATGATAGGTGCTCAAAAAACAAAAAAACTCAAAGCGCCTTTTCTTCGACGGTTCCCTCCAGTAAAGTCTCCACCTCTTTATGCAGCACTTGATCTCGGAACGAATAATTGTCGTCTTCTTATCGCATCTCCCAGTAAGCCTGGATATTTTCGTGTTGTTGATGCTTTTTCTCGTATTGTAAGATTGGGAGAAGGTTTAATAAATAATGGTTTTCTTAATACACGAGCTATGGATCGTGCGATTGAAGCATTAAAGATTTGTCATTTAAAGCTAAAACAAAGGCATATTAAGCGTTATCGCTTGATTGCAACAGAAGCTTGTCGTTCTGCAGAAAATGGTAAACATTTTATTCAGCGTGTTTTGGAGGAGACAGGTCTTGAATTGGAAATTGTTGATCGGCAAACAGAAGCGCGTTTTGCTGTTACAGGGTGTAGTACACTTATTGAACCAAATACTGACGCAATTGTGCTTTTTGATATTGGAGGGGGATCATCAGAAATTGTGCTACTTGATGTTTCTCAAAAGCGTTCTTTTCGTTTAGCTAGACAAATTATCGCTTGGACTTCTCTTCCTGTTGGTGTTGTTACGCTTTCTGAACGTTTTGGAGGGAATGATATTAGCTTAGATGATTTTGAAAAAATGAAAAGCTATGTGCGAGGGTTATTAAATAATTTTTCAGATCGTCATAAATTAGGAGAGTTAGCGCAAGGTTCGAAGTTTCATCTTTTGGGAACCTCCGGTACAGTTACGACTTTAGCAGGAATGTATCTTAATTTAGAGCGTTATGATAGGAAAAAAGTGGATGGCATTTGGATGAATGATGCAGACATTACTCTTATGACAAAACGCCTATTGTCATGGGATATAGAAAAACGTGTCGTAAGTCCTTTTATTGGGCGCGAGAGAGCAGATTTAGTTTTAGCTGGTTGTGCAATTTTAGATGTTATTCGGGAAGTTTGGCCAAGTCAGCGTTTAAGAGTTGCTGATCGTGGATTAAGGGAAGGAATTTTGATAGAGCTGATGTTACGCGATAGGGTATGGTGTCGTCATAGAAAGAGCGGAGATTTCAAGCGTTAGAGAATTAAATATGGAGACAATGAATAACGATGAAAAAAACAACAAAAACACCGAGGGGTGGCTACGGAGGTTCAGGGTCACATGAATTATATCAGCGCGTAAAAAAGAAAGCAGGAACCATTAAAGCTTCATCACGACGATGGTTAGAGAGGCATCTGAATGATCCTTATGTCCATCAATCAAAAGTAGATGGTTATCGTTCGCGTGCGGCTTATAAACTCATTGAAATTAATGAGCGTTATAGGTTTTTGAAAAAAGGTCAAAAGGTTATTGATCTAGGAGCAGCACCTGGGGGATGGTGTCAGGTGGCTGAGCGTATAGTAGGGTCAAGTGATGAAGATCCTAGCGTTGTTGGTATTGATTATTTACATGTTGATCCATTGCCTAGAGTTGCCATGTTGGAAATGGATTTTTTGCATACAGATGCACCGCAGAAATTAATTGAAACTTTAGGGACAAAACCGGATGTGGTTCTTTCTGATATGGCAGCGCCAACAACAGGTCATCGTCAGACGGATCATTTAAGAACGATTTATTTATGTGAAGTTGCGGCTGATTTTGCTCTTTCGGTTCTTAAGCCTGGGGGACATTTTTTAGCAAAGGCTTTTCAAGGAGGAGCAGAAAACACTCTTCTCACAATACTAAAACAGCATTTTAAAAAAGTCTATCATGTTAAACCGCCTGCAAGCCGATCAGAATCAGTAGAGCTTTATCTTCTAGCACTTGAATTTAAGGGAAAAACAAAAATACAAGAATAGCGCCTTCTTTTAAGAAGATTTAACTTTACTTAACCTATTTAGATGTGATGATTTTTTCTCAAAGAGTTATCGGCGATATTGACAGTTTTTCTGTTATCAATGATGAAAAACTGGTAAAACTAATGTATTGCCTATAGAGGTAGAGAGATTGATTCCTCAGAGAGTGCTTCCAATGAAATTTCTTGATCAAGCTAAGGTTTATATTCGTTCTGGTAATGGAGGTTCTGGAGCAGTATCATTTCGTCGTGAAAAATTCATAGAATTTGGGGGACCTGATGGAGGGAATGGAGGACGGGGTGGTGATGTTTGGGCTCTTGTTGTTGATGGGCTTAACACGCTGATTGATTATCGCTACCAACAGCATTTTAAAGCAAAAACAGGGGGGAATGGCAAGGGTCGTAATATGACGGGTGAAAAGGGTGACGATGTCATCCTTAAAGTTCCGGTTGGGACGCAAATTTTTGAAGAAGATAATACAACGTTAATCTGTGATTTAACGGAAGTGGGGCAGCGCTATCGTCTTGCAAAAGGAGGGAATGGCGGTTTTGGTAATCTTCATTTTACAACATCGACAAATCGGGCACCGCGTCGTGCAAATCCAGGTTTGGCTGGAGAAGAGCGCGCAGTATGGCTTCGCTTGAAATTAATTGCTGATGCTGGGCTTGTTGGTTTACCTAATGCTGGAAAATCAACTTTTTTAGCTTCTGTAACGGCTGCAAAACCAAAAGTTGCAGGTTATCCTTTTACCACTCTACATCCTCATCTTGGTGTTGTACGTATTGATGGTCGTGAATTTGTTTTGGCTGATATTCCAGGATTAATTGAAGGAGCGCATGAAGGTGTGGGAATTGGAGATCGTTTTTTAGGACATGTAGAACGTTGTCGCGTACTGCTTCATCTGATTTCTTCTCAAGAAGAAGATGTAGCAAAAGCATATCAAATTGTGCGTCATGAACTTGAGGCATATGGAAATAATCTAAGTGATAAGACTGAAATTGTCGCTTTAAGCCAGATAGATACTCTGACAATTGAAGAGCGTAAAACGAAACAAGAAGCTTTGCAAAGAGCTGCGGGTCAACCTGTTATGATGTTTTCTGCGGTTAGCCGCGAAGGTTTAGAAAATGTGCTGCGGGCTGGTGCACATATTATTGAAATGTCAAGCAAAGAGGAGATCAGTGGGGATAGCAAGGTTGATTGAGATGGCTGTTGGATCGCAAAAACTTACACACTATAAACGTATTGTGGTCAAGATTGGATCTGCCCTTTTGGTTGATCCTCAGACAGGTTTACGGGTTGAATGGCTTAAAAGCTTGATCAGTGATGTTGTTGAATTGCACAAAAAAGGCGTAGAGATATTGTTGGTGTCTTCAGGCGCTATTGCTTTAGGAAGGACATTGCTACAGCTTCCTAAGGGCGTTTTGAAATTGGAAGAAAGTCAGGCATGTGCTGCTTTGGGGCAAATTGAGTTAGCAAAAACCTATGGTGATGCGCTTGCTCAACATGGGCTCAAAACAGGCCAAATTTTGCTCACTTTATTTGATACGGAGGAGCGAAGGCGTTATCTCAATGCACGTGCAACGATTGAGATGCTTTTATATTTGGGAGCTGTGCCTGTTATTAATGAGAATGATACTGTTGCAACAACTGAAATTCGTTATGGTGATAATGATCGTTTAGCTGCACGTGTGGCAACAATGGTGAGGGCAGATCTTTTAATACTTTTATCTGATATTGATGGTCTTTATACAAAGTCTCCCCATAGTGATCCTACGGCTGAATTTATACCTTTTGTTGCATCCATTACGCATGATATCGAAAAAATGGCAGATGTTGCTGCTTCAGAGTTTTCACGGGGAGGAATGAAGACTAAGCTTGATGCCGGAAAAATCGCTAATGCTGCTGGAACGGCGATGATTATCACCTCAGGCAAGCGTATGAATCCCCTTGCTGCAATTGACAAAGGTGAACGTAAGAGTTTTTTTGCGGCAAGTAAGAAATCTGTCAGTGCTTGGAAAACATGGATTTCTGGTCATTTAGATCCATCTGGTGTTTTGACGATTGATCAAGGAGCCATTAGGGCCCTTGAAACAGGAAAATCGTTATTAGCTGCAGGGGTTATTGCCGTTGAGGGAAATTTCCAGCGTGGGGATACGGTTGCAATTGTTGGTACAGATGGAGTTGAGATTGCGCGTGGACTTGTAAGCTATGACAAAGATGAGGCTGTACGCATTATAGGACATAAAAGTGAAGAAATTGAAGCTATTCTTGGGTATGAGGCGCGCTCTGCTATGGTGCATCGTAATGATATGATTGTACGTTGCTTGACCAATTCTGTTTAAAAAAGTTACTTTTGTTTTTATTGTTTTGGCAGAGTGGATGATACGATGACTTTAGAAGAACAAATGAAAGATATGGGACAAAAAGCGCGCTATGCCGCTGCAGCGTTGGCTGTTGCTTCTTCTGAGCAAAAGAACAATGCATTGGAAATGATCGCTTTAAGTCTGGAGGCTCAGTCAGATGAGATTTTACGGGCGAATTGTCAAGATTTAGAGAATGCTGCTCAGAATAATTTGAAAGCTGCAATGATTGATCGGCTAAAATTAGATGACTTGCGTTTACGTGCAATGATAGACAGTGTTCGCCAAGTTGCTCGTTTATCTGATCCTGTTGGACAGGTCATGAGCGCGTGGAAACGTCCAAATGGGCTTCATATAAGTCGTGTACGAACACCTCTTGGTGTGATTGGTATTATTTATGAAAGTCGTCCAAATGTTACAGTTGATGCGAGTTCTTTGTGCTTAAAAGCAGGCAATGCTGCGATTTTGCGTGGTGGTTCGGATAGCTTTCATTCTTCTCATGCTCTTCATGTAGCTTTGGTACAAGGTTTAGAGCGCTCTGGTTTACCCAAAGATGCTATTCAAATGGTTGGAACGACAGATCGCGCTGCCGTTGGGGAAATGCTCAAAGGATTGGATGGAGCGATTGATGTGATAGTACCACGTGGTGGAAAGAGCCTTGTTGCCCGCGTTCAGTCTGATGCACGTGTTCCAATTTTTGCTCATTTGGAGGGACTTTGTCATATTTATATTGATAAATCGGCAGATTTAGATATGGCACGCAATATTGTTTTAAATGCAAAGTTGCGGCGGACAGGGATATGCGGTGCTGTTGAGACAGTTCTCATTGACAGTCAGGCATTAAAAAAGTTTCTTCCTGTTTTAACTGCTTTACAGGAGAAGGGGTGTGAAATTCGTGCTACAGAAGATATTGTTTTTCTTATGCCAGATGTCAAATTAGCTTCTGAAGAAGATTGGTCGCATGAATATCTTGATGCTATTCTTTCTGTTAAAACGGTTGAGGGTGTTGAGGGAGCCATTTCTCATATCAAGCGTTATTCATCAGGACATACGGAATCGATTATTGCTGAGGATTTGGAAGTGGTGAAGAATTTTTTTAATCATTTAGATTCAGCTATTTTGCTGCACAATGCGTCCACACAATTTGCTGATGGAGGTGAATTTGGTTTTGGAATGGAAATTGGTATTGCAACAGGAAAAATGCATGCACGTGGCCCGATAGGTGTTGAACAGCTAACTTCATTTCAATATCATGTTAAAGGAAATGGTCAGGTTAGAGCTTGAGAACACCATTTTTTCCATGGAAAAATTGTATGCCACATGTTGAAAGATCCAATGTTGTGGGTCTTTTTGGTGGTTCCTTTAATCCACCGCATGCAGGGCATCTTCTTGTTGCAAAAATTGCCATTCGGCGTTTGCATCTTGATCAGTTATGGTGGATGATCACTCCAGGAAATCCTTTAAAGGATCGTACACAGTTGCTCTCTTTAGAGGAGAGAATGCAATTAAGTTTTAAACTTATTGACCATCCAAAAATTCGCTTAACAGGTTTTGAACAGGCTATAGGGAGCAAAGTATCAATAGATACAATTTTTCATATTCTTACCCATTACAGTGGCGTAAATTTTGTATGGATTATGGGGGCAGATAGTTTTACGACGATACATCATTGGTATCGATGGCATGATATCGTTTCTATGCTTCCTATTGCGATTATTGATCGTCCTTTAGGCAATCGGTCGGCACTTTCTTCTCCTATGGCACATATTTATCGTCGTTTTCGTTTGGATGAGAGAGAAAGTAAGCGATTACCTTTTATCAAGCCACCAGTTTGGACTTATTTGCATGGACCTTTATCTTTTCAATCTTCAACAAACCTGCGTTTGAAAAAGAATGATTTTTCTTGAACATTTCATAAGATTCTGCTTCTCTTTAGAGAAATCTCTTTTTAGATTCCACAATGATAAGAAAGGATATTGATCTGAAAAATATTGCACACAAACACTCTTACGATAGTATGCCTTCAAAAGAAAAAAAAGTTTTTTCTGTTAGAGAGAGTCTTGAAGTTATTCTCAAGAGCTTAGAAGATACAAAAGCAGAAGATATTGTTTCTATTGATATTCGGGGGAAGTCATCTTTGGCTGATTATATGGTCATAGCTTCAGCAAATTCGCAGCGTCATGTATCTTCTGTTGCTGATCATTTATTACATACTTGGAAAAATAATGGGCAGGGGCTTGCGCGTGTAGAAGGGCTTGCTGGAGGTGATTGGGTATTGATTGATACAGGTGATATTATCATTCATCTTTTTCGTCCAGAAATTCGCCTTTTTTATAATTTAGAAAAAATATGGATGACTCCGGATTTAAACGATACAGCTTTGCTTCTCTTCGGAGATCATTAAAATGCAAATTTCTATTTTTGCGGTTGGTCGTATGAAAAGTGGGGCGGAGCAAAAATTAGTTCAGCATTATTTGGATCGTTTTTCTAAAATTTCTGGAGTTGTAGGCTTTCATTTAAAAAAATTACAAGAGATACCAGAAAGTCGTGCTCAAACAGCGTGTCAACGTATGGAGGAAGAGGGGAGAAGACTTATTGAATTTTTACCTGAAAAATGTCGATTAATTGTGTTAGATGAGCGTGGAGAATCGATTTCTTCAATTTCTTTTTCTGAAAAATTGAGGTGTTATCGTGATGAAGGCATTCGAGATGTCGTCATTGCTTTGGGAGGACCTGATGGACATAATGAACAAATAAGGAAGCATGCTGATTTTCTTTTATCTTTTGGTTTGATGACGTGGCCACATCAAATCGCACGTATTCTTCTTACAGAACAACTTTACCGCGCTGTGACAATCGAAAATAATCATCCGTATCATCGTTTTTAATATTTTTGTGCAATTTTTAGCACTTATTTATATATTTATTAATATTGTTTTAGCTGACACCATTTAAAGCATCTCTAATGTATACGATGAGGTGTCATGGTTGGGCAAATGAAAAAGCTTCTTCATAGAAAGATGCTATATTTATATGGGGAGTGCGTGATATTTGTCATTTTGCTCTTGAGTATGTTTTTTTGCTTTTCTGTATCGCATGCGGAAGATACAATGAGGAGTACGGAAGCACATAAAGAATTAGGAGAAATTCGCCAAAACATTTCACTTTCGCGTGAGCGTGTTGCTTTTCTTACGCATCAGGTTGAGCATTTAAAAAAAGATCAACGTGTTTTGAGTGATGCACTCATAAAGGCGGCTAAAGAAGAACGTACAGTAGCAGATGATATTGCTAAAAGGGAAGAAAAGCTTAAAAAAATGATAGAAGAGCGGGTACAAGTCTATCAAAGTTTAAAAAATCGTCGCACTGAATTTGCGGAAGTTCTTGCAATTTTGGAACGTATGGGATTGAATCCGCCTCCTGCTCTTATGATACAGCCAGAGGACGCGTTGGCTTCTATACGTAGTTCTGTTTTATTAGGTACTGTTATTCCTCAGATGCAAGAGAAAACACGAGATTTAACACAGAAACTCAAGGAGTTGACCAATTTGAGTAATTCCATTACTACGGAATATACGGCATTAAAGACAAAACTGCAAAATCAAGCAGAGCAGCGAAAACGTCTAGAGCTTTTATTAGACAAAAAAAACAAACTACAAAAAAAATCAGAAAAAGAACTTACAGAACAGCAACAAAAAAATATTGCTCTTGCTAAAAAAGCGCAGTCTTTGGAAGAATTGATTTTAGAGCTCGACCGTCAGTCAAAACTTAGCTCTGATGCATCAGTACAGGTACGGAAAAGTTTGCAATTGTTAGAACAGTCCAATTTTGAAAGCCGAAAAGGTTCTTTACTTTTTCCTGTTTCAGGAAAAAGAATACATCGCTCTAACAAAAATTCGCAGATTACGCGCTTTGGTGAAACGATAGAAACAGAGTCAGGAGCTGTTGTTATATCACCTGTAGATGCTTTTGTTGCTTTTGCTGGGCCATTTCGTTCTTACGGACAGTTAATTATTCTTAATGTTGGAAATGGTTATCATATTATTCTTACTGGAATGTCGAGAATTAATGTAAAACAGGGGCAGTTTGTCCTTTCTGGTGAGCCTCTGGGTATAATGGAGATGCAATTTATTTCAAACAGTGTTGCATTGGATATAGGAAAAACTTCTCCAATGCTTTACATTGAGTTTAGAAAGCAGGGAAAACCTGTAAATCCAACTCCTTGGTGGCAGACTGAAAAAATAAGAAGGAGCCAAAATGATTCGTAAAGTTATTCTTTTGGTCGCTGGGGTATTGCTCGGCGCCTGTTCAATGATTATGGTGCAGTCTGTTGCTGCGAATAATGAAGATAATGCATATAAAAAGCTAGCTATATTTGGCGATGTTTTTGAGCGCGTGCGTATGCAGTACGTTACAGTTCCAGATGATAAAAAGCTCATTGAAAATGCTATCAATGGCATGCTCACATCACTGGACCCTCATTCATCTTATTTGAATGCTGAAGAAGCCAAGGATATGCGGGATTCTACGAAAGGAGAGTTCGGAGGTCTTGGTATTGAGGTCACTATGGAAAAAAACTTGATTAAAGTTGTTTCACCAATGGATGATACTCCCGCTTCAAAAGCAGGTATTTTAGCAGGAGACCTTATTTCAAAAATTGATGATGTACAAACGAATGGTCAAACATTGAATGAAGCTGTTAATAAGATGCGAGGTGCTCCTGGAACACCAATTACCTTAACAATTATTCGTTCTGGCGTTGATAAGCCATTTGAAGTGAAGATTGTTCGTGATATTATCAAGGTAAAAGCGGTGAAGTATCGGGTTGAGGGCGATATTGGATATTTAAGAGTTATCCAGTTTTCTGAGCAGACATTAGGTAATCTTCTGGCGGCAATTAAAGATATCCAATCTAAAATTCCTGAAGATAAGCTAAAAGGTTACGTTCTTGATTTGCGACTTAATCCTGGTGGGCTTTTAGATCAAGCTGTTAATGTTTCGAGTGCTTTTCTCAATAAAGGTGAAATTGTGTCGACTCGTGGGCGCAAAAAGAGTGATGTGATAAGGTTTGATGCGAAGCCAGGTGATGTTATCCATGGAAAACCGCTCATTGTCCTTATTAATGGTGGTTCGGCAAGTGCTTCTGAAATTGTTGCGGGTGCATTACAAGATCATCGTCGTGCAACAATTTTAGGGACGCAGTCTTTTGGTAAAGGATCTGTTCAAACAATTATTCCTTTGGGTGAAAATGGAGCTTTACGCTTAACAACAGCACTTTATTACACGCCATCTGGCACTTCTATTCAAGGAACAGGGATCACGCCTGATATTATTGTAGAGCAACCACTCCCTGAAAAATATAAGGGTTATGATGTAAAAGTTGGTGAGTCTGCATTAAAAGGACATATCAAAGGAAAACGAGAGAGTAATAAAGGATCTGGTTCAGCTGCTTTTGTTCCGAAAGACCCTAAAGATGATATTCAATTGAATGAGGCCTATAAGCTGTTACGAGGTGAAATGGCAAATGCAGCATTTCCACCAGATCCCAATAAGGATGTGTTAAAGTGAGAAATGATATCTATAGCTTGCGATTTTGAGGAATATTAAATGGATGCAGGTATTAATTTGAAGATTCTTCCATATCGCAAATGTGTTGGGATTGTTGTCTTTAATCATGAGGGTAAAGTTTGGGTTGGGCGTCGTTTAATGACGCCTATTCATGCAGAGACCGAGATATCTCATCGTTGGCAGCTTCCTCAAGGAGGGATTGATGAAGATGAAAAACCGTTAGATGCAGCATATCGTGAACTTTATGAAGAAACGGGTATTCGATCTGTAAAGTTGATTAAAGAAGCACAAAATTGGTTCCACTATGATTTTCCACAAGAACTTATTGGGTGTACATTAAGCAATAAATATCGTGGACAAATACAAAAGTGGTTTGCTTTCCAGTTTACGGGAAAGCTTTCTGAAATTGCGATTAATCCGCCACCAGATGGCAATAAAGCGGAATTCGATCAATGGAAATGGATTGATCTAGAAACCCTTCCGTTGATCGCTGTTTCTTTTAAAAAACATGTCTATATGAAAGTTGTCAGCGAATTTCGAGGTAGCCTTAGACCATTATAAAAGCTATATGATTATGAGAAAGCTTTTTTATTAAGACGCTTTATATCATTTATAAATAATAAACATGTTTCTCTTTTATGTAAAGAACAGGAATATAAAATGAAAAAATTATTTAATTTACTTATAGTTTTTACTCTCTTGAGTATTTCATCTGTTGCATTTGCGACAAATTCAAAAACTCCTGCATCAAAAGATGCGGCAGCGACATTGCCAAATGGAGCTTCTTCTTTGACTGAAACCTACGGTTTGTGGACTATTAATTGTGGTATACAAGAAGGGAAAAGAATTTGTTTTATGCACCGTCAAGAAGTAAATGAGCAGGGGCGTGTTGTTGTGGCTATGAGCCTTATTCTCAATGCTGAGGGTGTTGTATCTGGTAATTTAACAGTTCCTTTTGGTATTTTGGTTTCTAAGCCTGTTCGTTTACAAGTTGATGAGGGAAAAGCTGTTATCGAAACTGGTATTCGGACTTGTGTACCAGCAGGTTGCATGGTTCCTGTCGTTTTTGACAAAAATCACGTAGCAGCTTTACGTTCTGGAAAACAGTTAAAGTTGGCAATGACAATTGCTGCTGCAGGTGAACCAGCTTTGAATGATTTATTTGTTCAGCTCAATGGTTTTAGCAGTGCTCTTAACCGTTTGACTGCTTTGCAGAAATAATTTTAAAAATAAAATAAAAGCGGCCTTTAAAAGGCCGTTTTTAGTTAGTTTGTTTTTTATATATTAATAATTAAAACGATGAGGTTTAAGATTAATCCTATAAGGGATATTCAGACTTTTTTGCTGTTTCTTCTATTTTCATGTGCTATTTTTAATTTTGATATTTGTTTTCTAGCTGCATCGTCATTAAATAGAGAGATGAAGAATTTAGATGTCTGGTTTTTATTCAAGAAAAAGAGTATTGAAGTATAAAACCATTTTTTGATACACAAACCTGCTTTAATGAAGGTTTTCTATACGCTCTTCTGTTTCCTTGATTGAAAGGGATGACGCATGATTTATGCATTGCTTCGAACGATTGATTTGATTTTTGATATTTATATTGATATTTTAATCGCTAGTGTCATTTTTTCTTGGCTTTATGTCTTTAATATCATAAATTCGCGCAATCGCTTTGTTGTTTTGATAGGAAGCTTTCTAAATCGTCTTACAAATCCTGTTCTAAGCCGTGTACGGCAAATTTTACCAAATTTTGGAACAATTGATATTTCACCTATTGTAGTGTTCATTATTATTTATTTTATTCGTACTTTCATGTGGCGCATTTACGCAAACATGTATTTATAGAAATATTACTTGAGGCGAATACATGTTTTATCAAGTTGATAAAAATAACTTGATTTTGTTTGTATATCTCATTCCTAAATCATCCGTTGACAAAATAATAGGGGTTGAATGTAGGGACGGTGAAAAACAATATCTGGTTATACGCCTTCGTGCTGTTCCTGAAGATGGAAAAGCGAATAAAGCTCTCATTAAATTTCTTGCGAAGCAGTGGAAAATACCATCTTCTTCTATTTCTCTGAAAAACGGCGCAATATCTCGCTACAAACAACTTTACTTTTCAACACATTTAGAAGAGCTAAAGCAGATATGGCAATCCTTTAGAGATTGCATCTCGTAGAAAAAATAAATAATAAAGCCTATTAAAAAAACAGGCTTTTTAAAAAACAGGCTTTATTTTATTAAAATCGTTATATTTTTTTATTGCGCTCAACAGCTTGCTTAATTAATTCATGAGCAAAGTTTTTATCACGCCATCCTTCAATTTTAGCCCATTTTCCAGGTTCCAGATCTTTGTAATGCTTGAAGAAATGTTCAATTTGTTTGAGTGTAATCTCGGGAAGATCGGTATAGTCATGAATATTAATATAGCGTTTTGTTAATTTTGGAGTGGGAATGGCAATAATTTTTTCATCTTTACCACCATCATCTTCCATCATCAGAGCTCCGATGGGGCAAACATTGATAACACAACCAGGCATAAGTGGACGGGTATTACAGATAAGGACATCAATAGGATCACCATCATCTGAAAGTGTATGAGGGACAAAACCGTAATTTCCAGGATAAACCATTGATGTATGAAGAAAACGGTCAACAAATAATGCGCCCGACTTTTTATCCATTTCATATTTTATTGGTTGACCACCAAGGGAGACTTCCACAATAACGTTAATATCTTCTGGTGGATTTTTGCCTACAGGTATTTCCTTAATATTCATAGAGACATCCTTTCTGAGATATAGTGAGGCTCAATACAATTAAATATTTTACCAAAGAGATTATGAAATTAGCCTAAATTTGATGCACGTGTTTTTTCAAAACGTTTACGTTCATTAGGATCAAGATAGAGTTTGCGGAGACGAATATTTTTAGGGGTTACCTCCACAAGTTCATCATCTTGTATCCACGATAAGGCACGTTCTAATGTCATTCTAATGGGAGGCGTTAGCTTTACGGCTTCATCTTTTCCGGAAGCGCGCATATTGGTGAGTTTTTTTCCTTTTAACACATTAACTTCTAGGTCATTATCTCGTGAGTGGATGCCAATAATCATACCTTGATAGACTTTCACACCCGCATCGATGATCATAGGTCCACGATCTTCAAGATTAAAAAGAGCATAAGCGACAGATTCACCATTGTCATTTGAAATCATAACACCATTAACGCGACCAGCAATGTCTCCTTTATAAGGTTCATAAGCATGGAAAAGGCGATTCATAATTGCTGTACCACGTGTATCCGTTAAAAGTTCAGATTGATAACCAATGAGTCCTCTGGTTGGCGCATAAAAAACAAGTCGGACACGATTACCCCCAGAAGGGCGTAATTCCACCATTTCGCCCTTACGTTCAGACATTTTTTGTACAACAGTACCGGAATATTCTTCATCAACATCGATAACAACTTCTTCGATTGGTTCAAGAGTTATTCCATTTTCATCTTTTTGCATAACAACACGTGGGCGTGAAACACTAAGTTCAAATCCTTCACGGCGCATATTTTCAATGAGAACTGCAAGCTGTAATTCTCCTCGTCCTGAAACATAGAAAGAATCTTTATCGGCTGATTCTTCAATTTTAAGAGCGACGTTGCCTTCTGCTTCTTTTAACAATCTGTCACGAATGACACGACTTGTTACTTTATCGCCTTCAGTTCCAGCAAAGGGACTATCGTTGACGAGAAAACTCATAGTAACAGTAGGAGGATCAATTGGTTGGGCAGTAAGGGGTTCATTAACAGTAGGATCACAGAAAGTATCAGCAACGGTACCTTTTTGTAGACCTGCAATCGCAACAATATCGCCAGCACTTCCTTCTTCAATAGGTTGCCGTTCTAAGCCACGAAATGCTAAAATCTTTGAAATACGCCCAGTTTCTAAAAGTTTTCCATCTTGTCCAAGAACCTTGACATTTTGGTTGGGTTTTAGAGAGCCAGAATGAATCCGCCCTGTAATAATTCGTCCCAAAAACGGATCCGCTTCAAGAATAGTTCCAATCATGCGAAACGGTCCTTCTGCTACACTAGGAGAAGGGACATGCTGCGTCACAAGATCAAATAAAGGACTTAATCCCTGATCTTTTGGTCCCTCGGGGGCTTCAGCCATCCATCCATCGCGTCCAGATCCATAAAGAATAGGAAAATCAAGCTGTTCGTCGGTTGCATCAAGAGCAGCGAAAAGGTCAAAAACCTCATTAATGACTTCATCAACGCGTGCATCAGGTCGGTCAATTTTATTAATAGCAACAATAGGGCGCAACCCCACTTTCAATGCTTTGCCAACGACAAATTTTGTTTGTGGCATTGGTCCTTCAGCAGCATCAACAAGTACAATGGCTCCATCAACCATATTTAGAATGCGTTCAACTTCTCCACCAAAGTCGGCGTGCCCTGGTGTATCAACAATATTAATTCGAGTATCTTTCCAAACAACAGATGTCACTTTCGCTAGGATTGTAATTCCGCGTTCTTTTTCAATATCGTTTGAATCCATCATACGTTCACTTGTACGCTGATTATCACGGAAGTTTCCTGATTGCTTGAGTAGTCCGTCTACAAGCGTTGTTTTCCCATGGTCAACGTGGGCAATGATGGCAATGTTACGCAATTGCATAAATTTTCTTCTTTTCGTTTAATGAAATTTCATTTGAGGCAGAGTCTTTACATTCTTTGCCTGACTATTACAAAACCTTTTACATGTTTTTTTATAATTTTGGAAGATGGAGGTAATATTTTTATGGTAAAACTATTCATCCAAGTCTTTAAGGCTCTATTAAGCTTCAATTACTGGAGCTTCGTAAAAAGTTTTTTATAGTACGGATGTTTTATTCTCGAGCTAAGAATTGTCCATAAAAATCACTGTCAATTTGATTTTTATCAATATGATGTAAGGAATTTATATGAACGCTTGTAAGAATAAGTAAGTATAAAGCTAGCTGTATTATTGTTGTCGTTTTGCAAAGAGATTGATAAAAATCCCGAAGATCTCTCAATCCATAGCCAATTTATTGACGATTGTACGACATTTTTATTCTAATAAAGCTTTTTCTTATTCTATAACTTGTCAATCAAAATCCAGATCTAATGCAACCGTGTATTTGAGGTAAATATTGAGACGATTAAGCATTTTATAAGAAGTTCTAGCTTTTGTATGCCAGATTGGGTCAATAGTTATATCTGTTTTATTTATTTATGAAACCGGAATACAGTCTTATTTAGAAGGAATATGAAGGCATCAAAAGAAAATTCTTATCTTTGCCGTTAAGACAAATTTATGCTTTCAAAAGCATCTAAGCAATATCTTTAAAACCATGAAGATAGTGCATTGCCTCACACTTTTGTTAATCGCATTCTCTAATAGGAGTATGCGTTTCATGCCAAACAGAACGCTTTAAACAGAATAGACTTGTTGTTGCATATTCATGTACTTAAGAGAGATTTTTGAACGTACACTACATCCATTTCATGATAGGGCTCATAAATGATATAATATACGCGAATAGTATACTATCAACACCGTTGTGAAGAAATATAAAGCCTATTGAGCATATCATTATTATTCTTTCTCAGCTGTCAATATTGCAACAGTTTTTGATGCGAGAGAGAGGATATAAGAAGTATTTAATTTTTTCTTGAATAGTTTTTAGCTATACACCAATCCCCTTTGTGACAGGCAAGAAGATAACTTTAATTCATTTAATATGAGAAGCTTTATGATGAGGCAAATTTACGATATTCGGAGCTGTTATTCAATAAAAATAATAAATTGTCTATGGAGCGATGCGCTAGAAAATAAATTAATGGAGCTTATTCTCTTCTGGAAAGATCTTAGGTTACATGACAAAGTCTTTCCAGAAGAAAGAGTTTTTACTTTACATGTTTAAAGAAGAGTTCCTGACAAAATGATGGAAGCTACAGAAAAATAGATTATAATGCCCATGACATCTACTAAAGTTGCCACAAAAGGCGCAGAAGCACTTGCTGGATCAAATTTTAAACCTTTAAGAATAAAAGGCAGCATAGATCCAGAAAGAGAACCAAAGGTAACGATTCCGACTAAAGCTGTACCTACTGTTGTCGAAACAGCAATCCAATGTTGCCCATAGTCGTAGATACCGAATTGTTGCCAAATAGCAATGCGCGTAATGCCAATAATTCCGAGTAAGAGACCAAGAGATAGTCCTGTTGGAATTTCACGAATGAACACTTTCCACCAGTCTTTCAACGTGAGTTCACGTAAAGCCAATGCACGGATAATAAGGGATGTAGCCTGTGAGCCGGAATTTCCTCCTGAGCTCATAATGAGAGGTATGAACAGTGTAAGAATAATCGCTTTTTCGAGTTCTGTTTCGAAATGTTGCATAGCACTTGCTGTCAGCATTTCACCGACAAAGAGTAAAGCGAGCCATCCGCCGCGTTTTTTCATCATTTCAGGAAACTTAATTTGCATATAGGGCTTATTAAGCGCTTCCATACCCCCAAATTTATAGGCATCTTCATTCATCTCATCAACCATAGTATCAAGAACGTCATCGACGGTTACAATGCCAATGACATGGTTACTTTCATCAACTACAGGCACAGAGAGAAGATCATGGCGCTGGAAAAGGCGTGCGATGTCTTCATGATGTGTGAAGGGCGATATTGTAATGGGCGAGTCATGGGTAGGGACATTAAGAATTTGTTCATCAGGTGAGGCAAGAATAAGGTTACGCAGTGAAACAGCTTTGAGAAGAATACCTGTTTTAGGGTCAATTACATAGCTGGTATAAACGGTTTCACGTGTTCGCTCGACCTCACGAATGTGATCCAAAGTTTTTTGTATAGTCCAGTTTGAAGGAACGGCTATAAATTCTGTTGTCATCAGTGCCCCTGCTGTATGATCAGGATAACTGGTGAGTTTCTTAAGTTCAGCGCGCGTTAAGGGTTTAAGCAAGGCATAAAGTCGTGTGCGGGTTTCTTTATCCATTTCTTGAAAGACGTCTGCAGCAGCATCGGCAGACATGCCATCAAGAATTTCAACAGCACGATTTATAGGGAGAAGTTCTAGGATGGAAGCAGGTTGCTCAAGCTCGGGTTTATCAAAAAGTTCGATAACATAATCAAGAGGCAGAAGACTAAGAATGGTTACACGTTCCATGATATCGAGGTCATTGATGATATCAATAGAGTCTGCAAAATGCTGATTTTTTAACTTTTCAGCGAGAGCTTCAGGAGAAAAATTTTTGAAGTCGAAGGTCGTTTTAATTTCAGTCATGATAAAGTACCTCCTGAAGAGTTGGAGAGTTGTAAATCTAGATAATAGATGAGATAAAAACAAAAGTTTATGGAAGATTTAAAAAAAACTCCCCAGCTATATTCCCAATTGTTAATATTTGAAGTAAAGTCAAGGGTGAATTATAAGTTATAAACAAGTTTCTGAATCACTAAAACGAGAATACAGCTTAATTTGAGGATAATATAATATAAAAATCAGTTCTGATTTTTACCATCATTTCTTTAATGTAGTTTTGTGATTTTCAAAAGAATCTACAGCAATATTTTGTAAAGAGTGGAGATTATGCCTTTCTTCAAGTGTTTTTATTAATATGCAATTCTATTGTGGTGTGCGAGCGAATAATCTTTATTTCTCCAATATAATATGTTTTGAAATGAAAGAATTTTACGATTTCTAGTTTTTTATTCAATAGCGTTTGGAAAGGTCGTTTTGAAACTCACGAAATAGTTTTAGTATATTATCAATTTGTGTCGTAAAGATAATCGTTACAGCTTAAATTTATAATGGAGACATAAAGTATTATGACAAAAGCAGCAATGCTGGACTGGAAGGGATTTTCAGGTCTTCCTGATTTTTCTTCTATCAGTGATGAAGATTTTAAACCCGCTTTTGAACAGGCACTTCAAGAAGCCGAAGAAGAACTAGAGGCGATTGCGATGGTGCAAGAACCACCAACGCTTGAGAATTTTTTGCAGCCTTTTGAGCTTTGTGGCAAAGCGCTTGATCGTGTCTGTTCAATATTTTTCTTGCGCACCAGTGCTCATACGAATGTATTAATTCAACAGCTAGAGCAAGAGTTCGTTGTAAAACTTTCTCGGTATTCTTCAAAAATGATGATGGATGCACGGATATTTGCGAAAATAGATGCGCTTTATAAACAGTCGCAGCTGGGCATATTTGAGAGTGAAACAACACGTGTTCTTGAATTATGGTGGAAAAAGTTTGTTTGTCGTGGGGCAAAACTCGATGAAAAAGCTAAGAAACGGCTTTTGGAAATTAATGAAAGACTTGCTTTTTTAAATGCTACTTTTGGACAAAATGTCTTAAATGATGAAGCTGAATGGATTCTGTTTTTAAAACAGACCGACTTATCTGGTTTACCGCAAGATCTCATTGATTCAATGAAGGAAATTGCGTGTGAAAGAGGTAATGAAGAAGAGTATGCATTAACACTAGCACGTTCGATTGTTGAACCTTTTTTAAAATTCTCTGATCGTCGTGATTTGCGTGAGGTTGCATTCCAAGCTTGGGCTAAACGTGGTGAAAATAATAACAAGAATGATAATAAAACAATTATTGTAGAGATTGTTGCGCTTCGAGATGAGCAGGCTAAATTATTAGGATATAAATCTTTCGCAGATTTGAAACTCGATAATACCATGGCTAAAAGTGTTGATTCCGTTATGGATTTGCTTATGCCTGTATGGGAGCGCGCAAGAGCGAAGGCTTCTACTGAGCAAATTGAATTACAAAATTTTGCCAACAATCAGGGCAGCAATGAATCTTTAGCGGCTTGGGATTGGCGTTATTATGCTGAAAAACTTCGCACTGAAAAACTTTCTTTCGATAGCGCTGAGATTAAATATTATTTTCAGCTTGATCGTATGATTAAAGCGGCTTTTGGGGTAGCAGAAAAACTCTTTGGCATTACATTTGAAGAAAAAAACGCTGTTGCACTTTGGCATCCTGATGCACGTTTGTGGGAAGTAAAAAAGTCTGATGGAAGTCTACTTGGGCATTTCATTGGTGATTATTTTGCACGTTCTTCAAAACGGTCCGGTGCGTGGATGAGTAGTTTGCAATCACAATATAAATTGGATGGCGGACAAAAGCCTATTATCTACAATGTTTGTAATTTTGCTAAACCTTCTAAAGGGGAGGTTGCTCTTTTATCACTCGATGATGCGCGTACGCTTTTCCACGAATTTGGGCATGCATTGCATGGTTTGCTTTCTGATGTCACATGGCCATCTGTATCGGGAACATCGGTTTCGCGTGATTTTGTTGAGCTGCCTTCTCAACTTTACGAACATTGGTTAACTGTACCAAAGATTTTACAAACTTATGCTACGCATGCAAAAACAGGACATCCTATGCCGCAAGTATTAATGGATAAGGTTTTGTCAGCACAGACATTTAATGCTGGCTTTGCTGCAGTTGAATTTACTTCATCAGCTCTTGTAGATATGGCTTTTCATAAAGGACAAAAGGTAACTGATCCAACAGTGTTTGAACGCCAAGAATTAGAAAAGCTGCAAATGCCTGATACAATTATTATGCGCCATCGTCCTCCACATTTTACGCATATATTTTCAGGTGATGGTTACGCCGCTGGTTACTATTCTTATATGTGGTCGGAAGTCCTTGATGCTGATGCTTTTCAGGCTTTTGAAGAAACGGGAGATGTTTTTAATTCAGAGCTTGCTGATAAGTTGAAACGTTTTATTTACTCTGCTGGGGGAAGTCGTGATCCAGAGGAGCTTTATAAAGCTTTTCGGGGACGGATGCCTTTACCAGAGGCAATGATTAACAAACGTGGACTATAAGATATAACGGTATGGTTAATACCATGCCGTTTTCATATTATTCGAAAAATGCAGTTGTGATTTATGCAAATTTTCTCTTCACCATAGCTCTGTAAACAGAGTTTTTTATCTTATTTGCTTTTTGTTTACGGAGGAAATTAGATTTTGTATTTTAAAGAGACATTATGGGAAAGAAAAATTATCAGCTCGATCTTTTTGATGCCCATTTGATGGAAACCATGATTTTTTTATAAAACTTGACTTTCTTTTGCCTAAAAGGTGAGTGTTTTGTTGTGCCATATCATCGAGGCTCATTGGAGGCTGACGCATAATATTACTCCGCTCTTTATTCTCTGATTCTTGTATAAGTTTTTGAATAACTTGATCGGTTGAGTAAGGATTTTCATGAGAAAAGGCATAAAAATTTAAAATATTTTTCAATGGTTTTTCTAAATAAGAGGCAAGTTTTTTCTTTCCTTCAGAGGTGAAATGCATGCCATTATTGGTGCGTAATTTGGTTATTTTTCCATTAATATCATAGCCTGAAAAAGAAAAATTTCCTTCTTCATCACTAAAGCCGCTCCAGATATCGAGGAAATATCCTCCTGCTGTTTCTGTTTCTTGTTTGTAGAGCGCATTAAAAATTTTCATTTTTTGTGTCAAAAGGTCATTTCCAAAAGAAGGCTGACTTATCCATATCCATGATTTTCCAGAGGCATGAAGACTTTCAGCAATTTCGATAATTCTTTGTTTGTAGATGTGCATCCATTCTGATTGATCTGTGTTAATTGTGCTATAAGAGTCTGTGATTGGTTGATTATCATTTGCACCGATCATCATGATAATAACATCGGGGTTATTTTGATCAATGAGTTTAGAAATATTGCTTTGCCAAGAATAATAATCCGTTCGAACTAAGCCGGAAGCTGGCATTGCGTTGTTCATGATAACGATATCGCTATTATTTATAAAAAACTTCTTAAGTGCATCGGCAACAGCAGAAGCTGTAAAATCCCCTATGACAAGAATGCGCTTTGCATTCTCATTTTTTAGCTTTTGTATATTTTTTTGTGTTACGATCTTTTTTTGCGGCTTGTCTATTTTTTGTTCTATAATTTGCGGTGGTTGTTGCGTCTGTTTGTTATGTTGTGATAACCATTTGAAGAAGTTCGTTGCTTTACTTGGGGATGGCTGTATGAGCCCCACAATAGAAAGTGAAAATAGCAATAATGTCAAGTATATCAGGCGAACAGAAGACAAAACCTTAGTCTCCATTATTGTTTGCGCAGGAGAAAAAGCACTTGAGATGATGGATATCCATTTGCTTTTAGACCGTGACGTAGTTGAAAGGCTTTAATTGCTTTGCGAGAAGCTGTTCCGATTTTTCCATCAACATTCCCTTTATAATAGCCTAGTGCACTTAAGCGAGATTGCAGTTCTTTGCATTCTTGGAAAGTAAGAGGTTGAAAAGGTCTTTGCCAATCATGCACCAATCCAGGATGTCCAGCGATGCGATCAGCAAGAAGAGCAACAGCAAACGCATAACGATCTGCATTATTATAATGTTTCAGAACAAAGAAATTTTTTGTGACTAAAAATATAGGTCCTTTTGCTCCATCTGGATATTTTAATATTGCTTGTTCAGCTAATGTAGGAAGAGGATGCCCATTTGCGTGTTTTACACCTAATTTTTTCCATTGCTCAAAGGAATACCACCCTTCAGGAAGGTTTTTCCCCTGCGGCACTTTTACCTCTACTCCCCAAATAAGATTAGGTTGCCAGCCATTTTTGTGGAGAAGGTTAGCAGCAGTAGCCAGAGCATCTGGAACAGAGTTCCAGATATCACGCCGTCCATCCTGGTCCATATCAACTGCATAGGCGAGATAACTGCTTGGAATAAATTGTGTATGCCCCAATGCACCGGCCCAAGATCCAGTGAGTTGAGAGCGTTTAATTTCGCCACTTTGTAAAATTTTCATAGCAGCAATCAGCTGTGTATGTGCATATTTTGCACGTTTTTTATCAGCATAGGCTAGAGTTGCAAGAGAGCGAATGGTATCACGCATTACACTTTTATTGGCTAAAACTTTCCCATAGTTGCTTTCCATTGACCAAATAGCAAGCAGAATATTGCGGTCAACACCAAAACGTTTTTCAATTTGAAGAAGCCATTTGTTCCATTTTTGAGTTTGGCGCCGTCCTTCTACAATTGCAATATCATGGATACGATTATCGAAATAGTTCCATGAAGGAGCAACAAATTCTGGTTGGTATGCGGCGCTTTTTAGAACTTCTGGATCAATGGCATTAACACCTTTAAATGCCATATGAAACGTAGAAGGGGTAATATTGTGAGAAATAGCTATTTTTTTAAATTCTTTAATCCAGTGTTTAAATCCGCTATCAGCATATGAAAGGGATACAAAAAACATTAAAAAAGCAGAAAAAATAACGGCAGAGCCAGTGAGAAGAGTTCTCCAAGTTATTGACTTCTCTAAAAAAGAGAAAGTCTTCAATTCTGTTTTTTGCATTTTGAAATCCCCATTAATATTCAATTTATTAGATGTGCAATAACTTTATCTTGTATTTAGTTGAATCGATAATATGATCAAGAAGAGGAGAAAACTAAAATAAATAATTCATTTTAATCTTTGCAATAAATTCTCATATTCTCTTTTTCATTTTTGATTGTCCATTATAATGATAATCAAAACAATAAGATATCTTTTTTACCATTTCGTAAAAACATATGTTAAATAAAACAAAAAATATATGAATTCATTGAGGAGGATGAGTGTGCGTAAAATCCGGAAAGCTGTATTTCCAGTAGCAGGTCTTGGTACGCGTTTTCTTCCTGCGACAAAAACAATTCCTAAAGAAATGCTAACAGTTGTTGATAAACCTGTTATTCAATATGTTGTGGATGAGGCGAGGGAGGCTGGTATTGAGCATTTTATTTTTGTGACTGGACGTAACAAAGCAGTCATTGAGGATTATTTTGATGCGCAAGTTGAATTATACACGACACTTGCTGAATGTGGAAAGAAAGAAGATCTTGCACATTTATACCGTTTACAGCCATTACCAGGGTCAACTTCTTTCACTCGGCAACAGCAACCTTTGGGATTAGGGCATGCTCTTTGGTGTGCGCGTGAATTAGTTGCAGGGGAACCTTTTGCTTTGTTATTACCCGATATGCTGATTCAAGCCAAAAAGGGATGTCTTTCTGAGATGATTCGTCTTTATGAAAAGGTGGGGGGGGGAAATATTATTGCAGTTCAGGAATGCGATCTTGAGGAAGCACATAAATACGGTATAGTTGGCAAAGGTAAACAGATTGCCAATGGTTTTAAAATCACAAAAATGGTAGAAAAACCAGTGCTAGGAACGGCACCATCAAATTTGTACATCAATGGACGTTATATTTTGCAGCCAGAAATTTTTAATATTCTTTCCACTCAAGAACGAGGAACAGGAAATGAAATTCAATTAACAGATGCTATGATACGGCTTTCAAATGAACAAGATTTTTGGGGGTTGCAAGTAGAAGGGCGCACTTTTGATTGCGGTTCTAAAGCTGGTTTTATTGAAGCCAACGTTGCATTTTCTTTGGCACGCGCTGATATGCACAGCCATGTTTCTGCCTCATTGAAAAATTTACTGGAAACCATTAATGTTGAAAAATAATATAGATCTCTCATTTAATTTTATTGATCGAATTTGATTATGATAACACCGTCTCCTCATATGGCTTTGCAAGGTGCTGTTGCATCAGCGCTTAAAACACTTGCCAGTGAAAAGCAGGGGCTTGAAGTCCTTGAAAAAGCTCTTCTGGGAAGTCTTTCTTCTTCTTTTGAAGCGGCTGTTCAAACTATTAGAAATGCTCGTGGACATGTGGTAATTACTGGTCTTGGGAAAAGTGGTCATATAGGGACAAAAATTGCAGCAACCCTAGCCTCAACTGGAACGCCTGCCTTTTTTGTTCACGCTGCAGAAGCCAATCATGGTGATCTTGGTATGATTGGATCTGATGATGTTATTCTTGCTTTATCATGGTCTGGTGAAACTCAAGAGTTAAGTGGTATTATCAGTTATGCGGCGCGTTTTCGTATCCCCCTTCTTGCGATGACATCAAGTGAGTGCTCTGTATTAGGACGACAAGCTGATATTGTTTTATTGTTACCAAAGATAGAAGAGGCTTGCCCCCATGGGCTTGCTCCTACCACTTCAACAATTATGCAATTGGCAATGGGAGATGCATTAGCGGTTTCTCTTTTAGAAATGCGTGGTTTTACCGCAACGGATTTCAAAATATATCATCCTGGTGGTTCTCTTGGTGCAAGCCTTAAATACGTGTGTGATATTATGCACGAGGGTGATAATATTCCTTTGGTTATGCAGGGAACATCTATGATTGAAGCGATGAATGTTTTGGTGGAAAAGCATTTTGGTTGTGTTGGTGTTGTGAATCAAGAAGGCGAACTAATCGGAATTGTAACCGATGGCGATCTTGCACGTAACATGCATTTTAATTTATCAAAATTTAATGTTGACGAGGTGATGACCAAGGCTCCTAAAGTTGTAAAACCAAATACACTTGTTGGTGCAGCAACAGCTTTCATTAATGATCATCATATTGGTGCATTTTTCGTGGTTGAAGATAAAAAACCGATAGGAATTGTTCATTTTCATGATCTTTTGCGCATTGGCGCTGCCTAGATTAAAGTTTCCCTATCAAATAAAATGTTATTTTAGGTTAAAATAGATTGAATGATACAAAGTCACAGTTTTATTGTGAGGTGACTTTACTGATATTCTGTGGAAGAAAATGGTTATTTTACGCTGTTTAGAAAATTTTCAGGATAAAGATTATATTAGTCTCTTTGCGTATTTTAGAGAGGATTTTCTATCAGGAGGAGAAAGGATCGCCTCCTGCTTAATGTATGTGCCCCCTCTGTTCTTAAGAGAGGCTTCCCTTGTACGTTGTTTAAGATTTCCGCTTAAGGAAAAACTGTGCTCCTGTATGTGAGGTGCAGAGAAGTTGTGTGGCGTCATATGACATTGTACAATTGACTCTAGAAATTGTTCCACGGAGAATAGAGCGTATTTCAATTTCTATATTTTGGGCATTGAGATAATTATATGCCCCTTCTGATAGTTTTTCTTCTGTATCTGCTGCACGCGTTTCAAAAACACCATTGTGGAAAGAAGAAATAATACCATTCTCATCAACCCATTTTCCATCAATTCCAGTTGGCATATTTGAGTTATAATATTGCGAAAAGCTACAGGCACTTAACAGCAAGGTGGTAGTTGTAAGACATAAAATATGATAGGTATGTTTCATTTATTGCACTCTATTTAGATTATTTTGCTCTCTAGTTTTTATAACATTATTAAATTACTCCATGAGTCAATATGAAAAATTTGATGAAAATCAATGAAAAAGCAAAAAAATGGAAAAAAATGCCTTAATGTTGTATTTAATTAATAGCTTGATGAAGTTCGTAAGTGAAACACAAGAGGTGAAATATTTCTTATGGTTTACAACAATTTTTATATTAAGCTGCTGAGTAGTCTCAAAGGAGATTATTGACATTATGGTTGGTCCCATTCTTGTTGCGAGTGAAGATTATGGAAGACGTATAGAACTTTCTGCTATGCTGCGAGGTTTTGGTTATCGTGTCATTGAAGCAGAAAATGGTCTCCGTACGATTGATCTTTTACACAGGCGTAAAAACATTGTGCTTGCACTCCTTGATGTCGTTATGAGTGATTTGAGTGTGAGCGATTTGATTAAAATGATTAGAGTTGCTGGTGTTTCTGTTCCTATTGTCGTTATAGCACAACAAGAGAATCAGAATTTACTCCAGAAGGCTTTAACAGCTGGAGCTATTGATTATTGGATCCACCCAGTAACATTATTACGCGTAAGGGTTACTTTGGATATTCTTGCTCTTATTTCTGCCTTGGAGCATGAAGTTCGAGATATTCGGCGAAAAAAAGAGAATCATTTACGGTTTTCTGATCTTTGCATAAAAAGTAGAGCTATGCAGGTAGTGTTAGAACAATCGAGACAAGCAGCAACTTCTTTACAGAATCTTTTGATAGAGGGGGAAGTTGGAACAGGACGTGAGACATTAGCTCGGATTATTCATCATGAGGGATTATTCTCGGAAGGTGTTTTTATTCGCTTTCAATGTTCAGCCATCGTTGATCCAGAAGAAGAAAATCAGCAGTGGTTTAAAGAATTCCTACCATTGGTTTCTTCTCTTGAAAAAGGGACACTTTGCCTTTGTGATATTGATCGACTTGAGCCCATACAGCAAAAACGGTTTGCTCATTACCTTAAAGAAAGGGAAAGGGATACAAAAGGAGATTTTTTCCCTTTTCGGATCATTGCGATTTCAACATCGCGTTTAAAGGATTTGGTTAAAGAGAACTTTTTTTTGCATAGTTTGTTTGAACAATTTTCTCACTTGTCTATTAGCGTCCCTGCTTTACGAGAATTAAGGGATGATTTTCCAGAGATCACACAACGTTTGATTGATCGTATTATCACCGAAACAGGGCGGTCACATGTCCATGGTTTAGCAGGATCTGCTCTTTCCTTGCTTATGCAGTATGATTGGCCTGGTAATAAAAATGAGCTTGAAAACTTTTTATTTCGTGCGATTTTACTCAGTGAAGGACCGTTATTAACTGTTCGAGATTTTCCGCAATTAATGGGAAATCCATTAATGAATGTTCCCAATATCATTGAGGATAATATGCAAGAAGATAATGAACAAGAATCTATAAAATTTTTGAATACTGATGGGCATGTGCGTACTTTTGCAGAGATGGAACATGATATTATCGAGAAAGCGGTTAAACATTATAAAGGACATATGAGTGAGATTGCGCGCCGCCTTCATATTGGTCGCTCTACACTTTATAGAAAAATGGAAGAATTGCGAGCAATAAGAAATCAAGAAAGAAAGTAAAATTCATAACAAATCTCTCTTCATGACAAGTATGAGTTTCAAAAAAATAGAGTGGATTTTGATAAAGTCCGTGGGGGGGCTTAAGAAAACAATCATTTATTGTAAAATTTATCTATAGAGGATGATTTTGTAGATTTAAATCAAATATAAATTTTATGTGACTATTTTAATCGTCTGTTTCAGTTTATACAATTTTAGTTGAGTTTACATTTATTAAAGCAGAGAAGCATTTTTAAAAACTTTTAAATACTACCGCTAAAATTTTTGTATCATTAATATTAAATTTATACTCTCTTAAGCAAGAGGTGGCATTTTATCTGCTACACGGTTAAGATAAAGTGATTAGTATTATCGTTTGCATTACTGATGATGCGATAGCTTAAAATAGAAAGTTTGTCCTCTTTGACTCTTTTACATATTGTTATTGGTTTTGTCCTCTTTTTTTTTATTGCATCTATGTTGGCAATCTACACCTATGGGCGTTTTATGAAAAATGCTAGGGGGCAATGTTCTTATGCGCTACCTATTCAGAAAGATGAAACTAAGCTTGATCGTATCATTAGTCAATTAGCTGAGGAAGAAAATGGATTGGGGATTGATAAAGATGCCCTTTCCCTCATTATCAGCAATTTGGATGCGTTTTGTGTTCGTGCAATAGGAGCTGCAGAGGCTGGGCGTAGCCTTGATCTGATGTATTATATTTGGGATGATGATTTAACAGGGCGTCTATTATTAAGTGAAATAGTTAAGGCAGCGGATCGGGGTGTTCGGGTACGGCTTCTTTTGGATGATATTAATGCTCAAGCACGTGATCCAGCTTATATTGCGCTAGATAAACATCCTCATATCGAGGTGAGAGTGTTTAATCCAGGACGATCGCGTAAAGGTGGATTACGTCGTGGTTTAGAGATTATATTACGGGCGATTACTGTTACACGTAGAATGCATAATAAAGCTTTTATTGTTGATGGTAGAATCGCTTTTGTAGGAGGACGTAATCTTGCAGATTCTTATTTTGATGCTGGTGAAGAATCCCATTTTCGAGATTTAGATTTGATGTTAATCGGACCTTCTGTTAAAAAGGTGGAAAGTATTTTTGATGATTTTTGGAATAGTGCTGTTGTTTTGCCAATTCATACTTTGGTTGTTCCTAAAAGCGCAAGTGATCTTAGCTATTGGAAGGATAAATTACAAAAATTTCGGGATTCCAAGGTTGCAAAAGTTTATTTAGATTATGTCAAAGAGCACATTAATTTTGATTGTTTTATTCAAACAGGAAGGCGGTTATTTTTAGCAGACAAAGTTGTTGTTCTTTCTGACCCTCCAGAAAAAGCATTGCGTAAAAAAGCAAGCAATTGGCTTATGAAGGCACTTTCAAAGGTTATTGGAAATGCCCAAAAAACGGTTCAGATTACGTCACCTTATTTTGTTCCTGGTAAGGTTGGAACGCAGAATTTTAGTAATTTGGTTTCAAAGGGTGTTGATGTCAAAATTCTGACGAATTCTTTAGCAGCTACTGATGTAGCATTGGTGCATGGTGGTTATGTATCGTATCGTAAGGCGTTGTTGAAAAGTGGTGTTAAGCTTTATGAATTAAAAGCGGAGGGCAACACCCATGGGTTACGGTTGTTTCGATCGAGTAAGGCAAGTTTACATGCCAAAGCTTTTTTAATTGATCGTAAAACAGCTTTTATTGGATCTTTAAATTTTGATCCAAGATCAGCATCATTAAATACAGAAATGGGCATTCTTTTTGAATGTGCTCCCATTACAGCAAGATTAGATTTGTTGTTTTCTGAAGAAACCACAGGGGAAATGAGCTATCATCTGCGTCTTGGTAATAATAATCGTATTTATTGGGATTTTATTGAAAATGAAAAAAAATATAGCATTGACCATGAGCCAGAAAGCAGTTTTTGGCGTCGCGCATTTGCAAAAATAATAAGTTGGTTACCTATTGAATCACAATTGTAAATTTTTATAAACCAAAAAAAATATTTATTTTTCTTTTCATTTTGTTTGTAGCATGGCATAATTTTTTGCCAATCTACCATGTATGAGAACCGCAGTTGTATTTTAAAGCTCCTTGCGGTGTTTTATTATAAAAGGAATTTTGCTATGGCAAAGATTGTTGAAACGGGGACAGGTGCATTGGCACTGACTTTTGATGATGTACTTTTACAGCCCGGTCATTCTCTTGTTATGCCTAGTCAAGTGGATCTCAGTACGCGCATTGCAGCGGATATTAAGCTCAATTTGCCATTGCTTTCTGCTGCAATGGATACGGTAACAGAATCGCGTTTGGCAATTGCTATGGCTCAAGCTGGAGGTCTTGGGGTTATTCATCGTAATATGTCTCCTGCAGAACAGGCAGAAGAAGTCCGCCAAGTAAAAAAGTTTGAATCTGGTATGGTTGTTAATCCAGTCACAATTGGACCAGATGCAACACTTGAAGAAGCGAAATCTTTGATGCGCTCTCATGGCATTTCAGGTATTCCGGTTGTTGAAAATAGTGTTAAAGGTGAGACAGCGGGACGACTTGTTGGCATTTTGACCAATAGAGATGTCCGTTTCGCATCAGATCCAAAACAAAAAATTTATGAATTAATGACGCATGAAAATTTGATCACAGTGCGTGAAAATGTCCAACTTAATGAAGCAAAATATCTTTTACATCATCATCGTATTGAAAAATTATTAGTTGTGGATGAACAAAATCGTTGTGTCGGACTGATAACAGTTAAGGATATTGAAAAAGCAAAATTAAATCCAAATGCTGCTAAAGATTCTCAAGGGCGCTTGCGTGCTGCAGCGGCCAGTAGTGTTGGGAATGGAGGGATTGAGCGTGCTGAACGCCTCATAGACGCGGGTGTTGATGTGTTGGTCATTGATACAGCGCATGGACATTCTCAACATGTGCTAGAAACTGTTGAACGAATTAAAAAGATGGCTTCCTCTCCAGCTGTTATTGCTGGGAACGTAGCAACCGCTCAAGCAACGCAGGCATTGATTGACAGTGGTGCAGATGCGGTAAAAGTTGGTATTGGTCCTGGCTCTATTTGCACAACGCGTATAGTTGCTGGTGTCGGTGTTCCTCAACTTGCAGCCATTATGAATGCCGCAGAAGTTGCTGAAAAAGCGGGCATTCCCATTATTGCAGATGGTGGAATCAAAGCATCAGGTGATTTTGCTAAAGCTTTAGCTGGTGGGGCTTGTGCAGCGATGATTGGATCTCTTTTAGCAGGTACAGAAGAAAGTCCTGGTGAAGTTTATCTTTATCAAGGTCGATCTTTTAAAGCCTATCGTGGTATGGGATCTGTTGGTGCTATGGCACGAGGATCGGCAGATCGCTATTTTCAAGATGATGTTCGTGATGAACTTAAGTTGGTTCCTGAAGGTGTGGAGGGGCAGGTGGCTTATAAAGGGCCTATAGCATCAGTTCTACATCAGCTTGCTGGTGGACTTCGTGCTTCAATGGGGTATGTTGGAGCAAAAGATCTCGTAGAGTTTCGTGAAAAAGCAATGTTTGTACGTATTACGAATGCGGGACTCCATGAAAGTCATACGCATGATGTTTCTATCACACGGGAGAGTCCAAACTATCGTGGGCCAGTTTAAAGATATTTAAAGATATAAGAGCATAATGTCATATCGCATAAATATAAAATCTTCCGAGAACAAGAAAGAGAGACTGCGCTTTTTTCTGTTTGTGATTTGGTGTAATAATCCCAAAAAGGAAAGAATTAGAGGTCAAAACTCTAATTCTTTCTGTTAAGACTATATGAAATAAGTTATATAAAATTAGAATTAACTTTTTGTAGTCTTCCGTCCTGTCTTTGACGCACGTTGGCGAGTGTTTGTCTGATCACTTTGGACGGATTTCTTTCCGTTGTTTGAGGGCATTGTGTTATGACGGCTTTTAGATGAAGTTGTTTTTCCATTATTATAAGTCATTATTTTCTCCTTTTAAATTGTCTGGCAGTTGCCAGTAGAGTAAAAACGGTCATGCCAAATAGTGGTTCCAAGCATTTTCTAAAAAGTTAATTTTTTGGTGAACGTAAGATGGACGTGTTTAATTTTATGAGAAGATTTTTTCTATTTTTTCAGATGGATAGCCCTAAAAAGATGGGAGATATTTGATTTTTTCTGTTATTCAGATAATCCTCGTAAATTTTATTTTACGCAATAATTAAGGAGTTTGTTTTTTCGTAATGCATGGCGGAAATAAGTTCTTTATGGATGGCTGCGTATCTTTTAGTATAAGAGGTAGAGGGATAAAAAGTGAATGGGCAGAAGATGAAAGGAAAAATCTAGATACTCTAATATTGGATCTTATAAAAAGTATGATCAGATCATTTTAATGGTTTTGAGAAGGTTTTATTGGCAAGAAGAAGATAATATTATTTTTTTAGATGATTTAAGATTTTATTATTTTAATGGGAGAAATGAATGCGATTAGGTGGGCGTTTGCAAGCAGCAATAGATGTTCTCAAAGAGATAGAAATGAAGCATCGCCCAGTAGGAGAAGCTTTAAAGGATTGGGGGCTTTCTCATCGCTTTGCTGGAGCAGGTGATCGCGCAGCTATTGGCACAATCGTTTATGATGTTTTAAGACGACGCTATTCTTTACAATGGCGTATGGAGAGTGATGATATCCGAGATATCGTTTTTGGTGCCTTATTAGATTCTGGAAAAATGACGCTGGAGCAAATTGACGGTGAGTTAGCAGAAGATCGGTTTGCGCCGCAGTTATTAGGAGCTAAACAGCGTAAATCGTGGCAAGGTCAGCAATTAGTGGATGCTCCAGACTATATTCGTGGTGATATTCCGCAATGGTGTCAAGCGCATCTGCGTCCTTTATTTGGTGATAATTGGATCACTGAAGCGGCTGCGTTAGCAACGCGTCCTTCTTTAGACCTACGGGTAAATAACTTAAAGGCAACACCAGAAAAGGTGTTGAAAGAATTAGCAAAAACCAAACTTAAATCTTTGCCATGGTTTGAGCAAGCTTTGAGAATTGCACCGATTGAAAAGTTTAACCGTCATCCTAATGTTCAAGTGGAACCAGCTTTTCAAAAAGGACACTTTGAAATACAGGATTTAGGATCTCAAATTGTTGCTCACCTTGTGGAAGCGCGAGAAAGCATGCAGGTATTAGATTATTGCGCAGGTGCTGGGGGTAAAACATTAGCTTTAGCTTCCGATATGAACAATCGTGGGCAAATTTATGCTTATGATTCAGACAAAGCTCGTTTGGCTCCTATTTTTGATCGTCTTCGACGCGCTGGTGTTCGTAATGTACAAATACGAGTGCAAAGAGAAGAATTAAAACCATTAACAGGTCAGATGGATAGAGTTCTACTAGATGCACCATGTAGTGGGACAGGAACATGGCGTCGTCGTCCAGATGCGAAATGGCGTTTAACATTAGAACAGGTGAAACAACGCCAAACAGAACAGAGATCTATTTTGAATGAAGCGATAGCTTATCTTAAGCCAAATGGGCGCCTAGTCTATATTACCTGTTCTCTCTTTACAGATGAAAATGAGGAACAAATTTCCCGTTTCCTTCAACAACATTCTCATTTTGCTCCAATAGATATGCCAGCGCTTTGGCAGAAACATTTTAGTTTTTCTCCTGTGCAACCAGTTTTTTCAAATTATGGACTTACTTTGTCGACGGCCACAACACAAACAGATGGGTTCTTTTTATCTGTGTTGCAAAAAAAACATTGATCCATATTTTTGCATTTTTTATCATAAATTTTACGAGAATAATCTTTTTCTTAAGAAAATAGGCTTGTGAAAAAAGAAAGATTGAATCATAACTCGCATGAGTTTTCTTTTACAATTGTTGATTGGTTTTCTATGAGCATATCACATCCAGACACGGTTCTTATTATTGACTTTGGTTCACAAGTTACACAACTTATTGCACGACGGGTACGAGCAATGGGGGTATATTGTGAAATTGCTCCTTTTCAATTGGCTTTAGAAGCTGTGCGCCGCATAAATCCTAAAGCTATTATTTTATCAGGGAGTCCTTATTCCGTTATTGATGAGGGCTCTCCGCGTGCTCCAATGGAAATTTTTGAGGCGGGTATTCCGATTCTGGGTATTTGCTATGGTGAACAAGTCATGTGTGTTCAGCTTGGAGGAAAGGTTGAAGCTGGACATGAGCGTGAATTTGGGCGTGCTTTTTTGGAAGTGCAAGAAGAGAGTGCTCTTTTTGATGGAGTGTGGGAAAAATGTTCTCGTTATCAAGTATGGATGAGCCATGGTGACCGTGTGGCAGCTTTACCAGAAGGTTTTCGTGTCATAGGGACCTCAAACGGAGCTCCCTATGCGGCTATTGCTGATGAAAAAAGACATTTTTATGCAGTACAGTTTCATCCTGAAGTTATCCATACACCAGATGGTACAAAACTTTTGCAAAACTTTATTCATAAAATCTCTGCTATTAAAGGTGGTTGGTCAATGGCTTCTTATCGTGAGCAGGCAATTGCTACGATACGACAAAAAGTTGGGAAAAGTCGTGTGATTTGTGGTCTTTCAGGGGGGGTGGATTCATCTGTTGTAGCGGTACTCCTTCATGAAGCCATAGGAGATCAACTGACATGCATTTTGGTAGACCATGGGCTGATGCGCAAGAATGAAGCTGAAGAAGTTCTCACGCTCTTTCGTGATCATTATAATATAGAGCTTATTCACGTTAATGCTGCCGATATATTTCTTAATGCTTTAGAGGGTGAGACAGATCCAGAAAAAAAGCGCAAAACGATTGGTCGCCTTTTTATTGAAGTTTTTGAAGAAGAAACTAAAAAAATAGGAGGTGCAGAGTTCTTAGCACAAGGAACACTTTATCCAGATGTTATTGAGAGTGTGTCTGTTATTGGTAAAACGGTAACCATTAAAAGCCATCATAATGTGGGTGGGCTGCCAGAACAGATGAATATGCAACTTGTAGAACCGTTGCGTGAGCTCTTTAAGGATGAGGTTCGCTTGCTAGGGCGAGAGTTAGGATTACCAGAGCAGTTTATTGGTCGCCATCCTTTTCCAGGTCCAGGTCTTGCAATTCGCTGTCCAGGTACTGTGACCCGTGAAAAATTAGAAATTTTACGTGAAGCAGATGCTATTTATCTTGAGGAAATCCGTAAAGCCGGTCTTTATGACGAAATTTGGCAAGCTTTTGCTGTTCTTCTTCCTGTTCAAACTGTTGGCGTGATGGGGGATGGTCGCACTTATGAATTTGTTTGTGCTCTTCGTGCCGTCACATCTGTAGATGGAATGACTGCTGATTTTTATCCCTATGATATGGCGTTTTTAGGTAAGACGGCAGCACGTATTATTAACGAAGTTAGAGGGATTAATCGTGTTGTATATGATGTAACCTCAAAGCCTCCTAGTACTATTGAATGGGAATAATTAAAATGAAGGATAAGCCTTTATCTGGCAATCTGTACGCTAATATCGTTTAAAATTGAGAAGTGTGGAATTTTGCATGTCTGAGAAAAAAATTGTTGCACACCGTGGCGGAGCTCATCTTTATCCTGAAAATACTCTTTCGGCATTTAATAATGCTATAGCGTTAGGTGTTGATGAAGTTGAATGCGACGTTCATTTGCTGAAAAGCGGTGAAGTGGTTGTCTTTCACGACTTCCGTCTAGACCAATTGGTTGGAAAAAAGGGGTATATTCACGACATTGATAATGAAACACGCAAACAACTCTGCGTAAAAGGAAGCCAAGAAGCACCTCCCTTATTAGAAGAGGTGCTTGATCTTTTAGCACCAACGAATATTGCATTGCATCTTGAAATCAAGACATGTGGTGAAGTGGAGCGTGAAACAATATTATCCCAAAAAGCGCTTGCGCTAATAAAAAGCCGAAATTTATCAGAACGGGTTTCTGCAATTAGTTTTGATCCTTTGATCCTTCGTCCTTTTATTGAAGCAGGAATACCATCTGGTCCATGTGTTGATAATCTTGAAGGTGATATGTACCGTCATTTTTCTGTATGGAAGCAATTAGGTTATTCTGATCTAAGTTTAGATGGCTCCATTGTTTCACAGGACTTTATTGAATCAGCTCTTGAGGCTGGTTTTACTGTAGGGGTATGGACAATTAATGGAAAAGCTCGGTTATCACATTGGCTTGACATGCCTGTACATTATATTACGACAGATCAACCCGATCTCGCATTGCAATTGCGTGCACAAAGGTAAAAATACATCAATACAAAGGGAACTATATATCCTCATAAAGCTAGCGTAATGAAAGAAGAAAAATTATCTAATATATAACAATAATACATTGATTTATAATGATAATTAATGGTTTATTCATATGAATAAGAGATCTTAATACGTAAGATTTTCTTATTTCAAATCTTTTTACAATGAATCAATCAAAATCATTCGTTTACACATTACAAGCAGGGTTGGTGTGTGGATAAAAAATTATTGAGAAAAGAATAAAAATATTTATTTAACGTATTTCAAATGCAAGACTTGTTGAAGCATTAGGGGCTCATATGATGGCATACAAAAAGTCTTATATAATTTAGTGGAGAGGCTTTATGGCTTATTTTATAGGAGCTATCATGAAATGTAGATGTATTGAAAGATTTTTTAACAGCATGGAAATTGGTAATACAATGTCATTTTGTTTTGCGTGAGGAGCGTGATCTCACTACAGGAAAGGAACTATTAAGCGTTTCAAAATGATTTTCGTAGTTTTAAGAAAAATTCTATTTGTCTCTTCGTTAAATTCAGTAGCAACATCGTGTTAAAGTTATAAGCCGAAAGTTATAAGACAAATAGCAAAAGAATAAATAATTCTTTTTAAAAAAAGTAAATCCAGATATTAGAATAGTCATTGAATGACATTTACGATCTATATCTTTTTACCAATTGACTTTGCTTATTTAAGCCATCTCACTTTTTTCAGATAGTTACAAACGCGTATCTCGTTAATACATAAGAAAGCTTATAAAAGAAAACGAATAAATTTAAACAAATTCATTTGACCTTTTGGTGGTTCCTGTTTAAATGAGAGAATATATTTCTGAAATAAAACTGTCATAGCATGTTCATGTGTAATACTATAAATTTAGGGGTAGTTTGTATTCCATCACTTCAGAAAGGGTGAGCCATGAGTCGTTTTTATCTTTCCATAGCGGCCACGGTTGCTATCATAATGTCTACAGCGGGAATAACAGCAAGTTTTGCGCAGACAAAAATCAGCTTTTGGCATTCTATGAGTGGTGAATTAGGAAAGCAAACTGAAAGTCTCATTAACGATTTTAATGCAAGTCAATCAGAGTATAAAGTTGTTCCTTCATTTCGCGGCGAATATGAAGAGGGGTTGATTTCACTCATTGCAGCATTTCGTGGAAAGAAACAACCAGTGCTTGCCCAGATTTATGACGTTGGTACTGGAACTATGATGGCTGCAAAAGGCGCAATCTATCCATTTTATCAACTTATGGCTGATACAAAACAAGAATTTGATCCTACAGATTATTTCCCTGCTATTAGTGGTTATTACTCCGATGAACAGGGACGTATCATCTCTATGCCATTTAATATTTCAACTCCCATTCTTTATTATAACAAAGATATCTTTAAAAAAGCAGGGCTTGATCCGGAACAGCCTCCTAAAACGTGGCAAGATATAGAAGACTTTTCCAAAAAAATTCTTGAGACTAAAGCGGCAACTTGCGGTTTTACGATGGCTTATGCTGCTCAATGGATTGGTATAGAAAATTTTTCAGCGTTGCATAATGTTCCTTTTGGAACGAAGGAAAATGGCTTTAAAGGACTTGATTCAGAACTTACATTTAATGGACCTTTACAAGTGCGTATGTGGACTGACCTGAAAAAGTGGTCTGATCAAGGTATTTTCCGTTATGGTGGTCCAGCAGGTGCATTAGATTCAACACCAATGTTTATGGCACAAAATTGTGCAATTTTTATGCAATCTTCAGGATCACGTGCTGGAATTGTTTCGGAAGCTCAGTTTGATGTGGGAGTTGGTATGCTACCGTATTATAAGGATGCAGAAGGAACACCACAAAATTCAGTTATTGGGGGAGCTTCTATTTGGGCGTTTAAGGGACATACCCCAAAGGAATATGCAGGGGCAGCCGCTTTTCTTAAATTTCTTTCAAAAACAGAAAACCAAGCAAAATGGCATCAGGAAACAGGTTATCTTCCAACCACAAAAGCGACTTATGAATTGAGCAAAAAACAACATTTCTATGAAAAAACGCCAGGTGCGGATATAGCTATCAAACAGATTAATCTTAATCCACCAACAGTTAACTCGAAAGGGATAAGATTTGGTAATTTACCACAAATCCGTGCCATTCTTGATCAAGAGTTGGAAGCTGTTCTTAGTGGTTCAAAAACACCGAAAGATGGTTTAGATGAGACCGTTGAACGTGGAAATAAACTCTTGCGTGAATTTGAAAAATCTAATCATTAATCTCGTTTTATTGTTAAACATTAAAGACTCAACAAAAACAGTTGAGTTCTTTTTGTTTATCTTTTTAAAGTCTCTACATTTAAAGAGCCCTACGAATGCAAGAAAAACATGCATATTTTAAAAATAGTCTACTTTCTTACGGACTGCTTTTCCCTCAGCTTCTTGTGACTTTTTTGTTTTTCTTTTGGCCTGCTGCTCAAGCAATAAAATCATCTTTTGAGCGTGAAGACCCTTTTGGCTTTACAACAACCTTTATTGGTTTTGAAAATTATCTAACCGTTCTTTCTGATCCTACTTATCTGCAATCACTTCTTACAACCGCAGTATTTTCCATCTCAGTTACTGTCGCTTCAATGACAATATCACTTCTCTTAGCTGTCTGTGTTGATCGTGTCATCCGTGCAAAAAAGGCTTATACAATGCTTTTGCTCTGGCCCTATGCTGTTGCTCCAGTATTGGCAGGTATATTATGGCTGTTTATCTTTCATCCCACCATCGGAATTATCCCTTTTCTTCTCGAGAAAATAGGGGTGCTATGGAATTATCGTATTAATGGCACTCAAGCAATGATTCTTATTGTCATAGCGGCTAGTTGGAAACAAATTTCTTACAATTTTCTCTTTTTTCTTACAGGTCTTCAGTCTGTTCCGCGTTCTCAAATAGAAGCAGCCGCCATTGATGGTGCTGGTCCCTTTAAACGATTTTGGACTGTAGTCTTCCCGCAAATTTCACCAACGACGTTTTTCCTTCTTATTGTCAATGTCAATTATGTTATGTTTGATACCTTTGGTATTATTGATAATACAACTTCTGGAGGTCCTGCGCGTGCAACGAGCATCCTCGTCTATAAAGTATATGACGATGGCTTTAGAAATCAAATAATCGGTGCATCAGCAGCACAGTCAACAATATTGATGTTGATGGTTATTGTCTTAACCTTTATTCAGTTTCGCTGGATTGAGCGTCGTGTACAATATTAGGAAGTAAATTATGGTTGAAAATCGCCCTATTTTGAAATTTCTAACCCATATTACTCTCATTATTGGCATTATCATTATTTGCTTTCCAGTTTACGTTGCTATCATTGCATCAACCCATAGTTCAGCAGCATTCAACTCGGGAACACTTCCTCTTTTACCTGGGAAATATGCTTTGGAAAATTATAAAACAATCTTTGGTGATGGCCTTGCACAACTCGGTCTTCCCAACCTCTGGCCACTCTTAATGAATTCACTCATTATGGCTCTAGGGATTAGTATTGGAAAAATTATTATTTCACTTTTATCTGCTTATGCAATTGTTTATATGCGTTTTCCTTTCCGAAAAACTGCTTTTGTTCTTATTTTTGTTACATTGATGCTCCCTGTCGAAGTTCGTATTCTTCCAACCTATGAGGTTGTTGCGAAATTGGGGATGATCGACACCTATAGTGGAATGATTATTCCACTTATTGCATCTGCAACCGCTACATTTTTATTTCGCCAGTTTTTTTTGACTATTCCAGATGAACTCTTAGAGGCGGCACGTGTTGATGGTGCAGGTCCAGTTAAATTTTTTAAGGATATTCTTCTTCCTCTTAGTAAAAGCAATATCGCTGCTTTATTTATCATTATGTTTATTTATGGATGGATACAATATCTTTGGCCTCTTATCATCACAACGGATCAAAATCATCAAACGATCCTTATTATTTTAAAACAGCTTATTGTCGAATCACTTCAACATGATCCTCAATGGAATATACTCATGGCAGTATCGGTTGTTGCCATGGTTCCCCCTGTTCTTGTTGTTATCTTCATGCAACGGCTTTTTATCAAAGGCCTTATTGAAACGGAGAAGTAATTATGGCCATAATCCAGTTATCAAATATAAAAAAACGGTATGACAACGGCATTCTGGTCATTGATGATTTAAACTTAACTGTTGCTGATAAAGAACTTCTTGTTCTTGTCGGTCCTTCAGGGTGCGGAAAATCAACCTTATTGCGTATTATAGCAGGACTTGAACAAGTTACCTCAGGTGAATTATGTATTGATAACGAACGTATCAATGATTGTGAACCAGCTGATCGTGATATTGCTATGGTTTTTCAAAATTATGCTCTTTATCCCCATATGACAGTTCGTGGAAACTTAGAATATGGTCTTAAAAATCGTAAAACTCCTAAAGAAGAAATTAAAAAACGCATCGCACATGCTGCAAAACTTTTGGAGATAGAATCATTTCTTGATCGTAAGCCACGACAATTATCAGGAGGACAACGTCAGCGTGTTGCAATGGGGCGTGTGATTGTACGTCAACCCCGTGTTTTTCTCTTTGATGAACCTCTTTCAAATCTTGATGCAAAATTGCGGGCGCAAATGTGTATTGAAATAAAAACACTACAGCGTTCATTAGGAACGACCAGCCTCTATGTTACCCATGATCAACTAGAAGCTATGACATTAGCTGATAGAATAGTCGTTTTGAATAAAGGAGCTATCGAGCAAATTGGAACACCAATGGAAATTTACGACACTCCAGCAACAACATTTGTTGCTGATTTTATTGGTTCTCCTCCTATGAATTTTCTTGATCGCCATGTCTTAGAACAACATTTAGGGCATTCATTTTCTTATGGCGAAGAAACTGATCTTTTAGCATTCAGACCTGAAATAATCTTATTGGGCGAACATCCAGATAAAGGACCTGTCTTTCACACAAAAATTGAGCTTATCAAGCCTATCGGAACAGGTTGCCATGTTTTAACGCGTTGGAATAATATCATCTTTACGATTGAAATAAAAGAACGCTTGACACACGACTATGGGCAAAAACTAAGTTTCACTGTCGCTCATCAGAATTTTCATACTTTTAACAAAAACACTGGAAAGCGTACAAATAGTAAGTAAGCATTAATTGATGTGACACGACTTTCTTTTATGTTGCGTTTCGATTTTCTCGATTGCATTTACAAAATCAGGTTGTAACCGATGGGATTAAAAACAAAATTTTAAAAGTTTTGGTAATGATCCATTGTCCCATGGCGCTGAGAATGTCAAAACATTTATATGAAGAAAATATGCATTTTCACGGTCTGTGAGAAGAATATTATTTTCAAATCTCAAACATAATAAAATCATTTTCACTATAAAAAAATATCAATATAAAATAACCATTGATTAACCATATTTTGCTCATAAAAAACAATATATTATCATGTGTTTCTTGATGTAATAATTTATGTAACTTATAAAAAGTAAATGAGAGAAATAGAGGGAAACAATAATTCACAGATGAGAGGGGATGCGCCCCATATCGTAGCTTTGATCCCTAACATAAGAAGTCTATTTGATCCAAAAAATACGACGCTGTTCTAAATAGTCTGTACGAGAATAGGCATATTCTATTTTACTGCTGACTATATGATCTTAAATGGTTTCAGAGATCCTATAAGAGGCATTTTTTCTTCAAGTGGTTTTTATTCATACACTCATTCTACTTGTATGTTATAAATGGAGTTGGGTAGATAAAAATACTTTAAGAAAGAGACCCCAAATGCTTCTTATGAATCGTTTCAAGTGTCGAGAGTTATTGTAAAAGAAGCGTTGGAAAATAGAATGATGCCGCTGACGATCTGGGCATCATGAGGCAATAAATCCACTTACTTTATCTATCTTAGCATCTATTGAGTATAAATTTCTCTGTAAAAGTAACTTTATTTTATATCAATATTATCAATTATAGATGTTGGGTATCATTAGTAATATAATCATAGACTTACGATTTTATGAACGCTTTTTTATCTCTTTTGTAGAAAATCTTAATGTTTTGTGATGGCATCAATGATGGTATTCACATTATGTTCCATCATATCGAGATAAGTTGCTGCAGGGCCATTTTTATTTGACAATGCATCAGAATAAAGAGTCCCACCAATTTTTAAACCTGTTTCTTTTGCAATCTGTTTTATGAGCCGAGGATTAGAGATATTTTCAACGAATAGTGCAGCTGCTTTATTCGCCTTAATTTGTTTGATAAGTTTAGCAACATCGGCTGCGGTTGCTTCAGCTTCTGTTGAAGCATTTTGGGGAGCAAGGATAGTAAAACCATATTCTTTGGCAAAATAGCCAAAGGCGTTATGAGATGTGATAATGATACGTTTATCTTTAGGGATGGTAGCAATTTTTGTTTTCAGGGTATCTTGTGCTATTTTAAGTTTTTGGATGTAGGTTTCGGCATTTTTTTTGTAGCTGGTGCAGGATTGTGGATCGATTTTACAAAAAGCAGCAGCGATATTCTTCACATAGATTTTGACATTGGGAATTGTTTGCCAAGCGTGTGGATCAATAACGCTATGGTGGTGATGGGCATTATGTTCTTGATTTTTCATTTTGAGGGAGGGAATGTTAGCGCTAACTTTGACAAGAAGTGCTTTTGTACCGCTTGCTGTAATGAGGCGATCAATGAATCCTTCTAAATGAAGTCCGTTGATGAAAATAATTTGAGCATTTCTAAGAGCTTGAGCATCATGGGGGGTAGGTTCATAAGTGTGGGTATTCGCATTGGGACCTACAAAAGTGGTCATAGAGATATGGTTGTCTCCTACATTTTTTACGAGATCTGCGAGAATAGAAAAGCTCGCAACAACTTTGATTTTATTGTTTGCAGAAGCAGAAAATGGAGAAAGGGAAAGCAATAAAGCTCCAAGAAGAACAAATTTTTGAGTAAACTTAGGCACATTTTTTCCTTAAAGTGAGGAGGTATAAAAGAGGTGGGGAAACCATGTTACAATAAAGCCACGTGGACTTATCAAGCAGGAAAAAAGATAAATAAATCCTGCGGCAATGATGATAGCAGGGCCGGAGGGAAGAGAAAGATGAAAAGAAAGCAGGAGACCACATACGCTAGAAATGATTCCAAAAAGAGTGGAAAGCGCGCAAATAGGGCCTAGCCGTGAAAACCAAAAACGGGCTGTAATAGCTGGAATCATCATAATGCCAACGGAAAGTAATGTTCCTAGTGATTGAAAGCCTCCAACCAGATTCAACACCACAAGTCCAAGCAATGAAATATGAATATATTTACTCAACGGAGAGAGTGATTTAAAAAAGAGGGGGTCAAAGCTTTCTAAAACAAGTGCACGCCAAAAAATACAAAGGCTGCATAGTGTAATCAGCATTATAATAGTGATTAACCAAAGGGCTTGTGCATCAAGTGCAAGAACCGATCCGAATAAGAGATGAAGCAGCTCAATTGTTGAGTCTTTTAGTGAGATAATAATGACACCTGCCGCGAGTGCAATAAGATAAAAGACGGTCATGGATGCATCTTCTTTCTGAAAGCTATTTCGTGAAATTAAAATGGTTGCTAAAGCAACAATAATACCAGCGAAGATGCCACCAAGTGTCATAGATATGAGGGAAAAGCCACAAATCAGAAAAGCAGTTGCAACACCAGGAAGAATGGCATGAGAGATAGCATCTCCTATCAAGCTCATTCCACGGAGCATCAAAAATACACCAACAGGACAAGCGCTAATAGACAGGAAAATAGAACCGATAAGGGCGTTTTGCATAAATTGGAAATCAACAAAGGGGGCAAGAAAAAATGCATACACGTCTTATAACCTAAGAAAGAGAGGATCATTGATGGGAAGATTTTGTTTTTGTGCGCTAATAGGAAAAGAATTGGATGTGAGAGGTGGCATAACGTGATGAATAGTGTTGTTAAAAAACTGTGTTGTTTTTCCATAAAAGGCGTTTTGTTGATTAATTTGAATCATTTGGGGGAAAAATTCTTGCACGATGAGAGGGTTATGGAGTGCTGCGAGAACTGTGCGTCCTTGCTGTTGCCAGTATGTGATCAGTGTAAGAAGGTCTTTTTGGGTATTATGATCTACACCATTGAAAGGTTCATCAAGCAAAATAATATTGGCATCTTGCACAATGATACGTGCAAAAAGAGCGCGTTGTAATTGCCCGCCTGATAATGTTTCAAGCGAACGGGGTGCTAGTTCTGTAAGCCCAACCGTTTCAAGCGCATTTTGAATCTTAGAATCATAAAGGCGCTGGCTTTTCCATAATCCACAAAAAGACCACAGTCCTGTTTTTACAAGCGTTTTCACATCAATTGGAAATGTTTGATCTACATCACATTGCTGAGAAAGATAAGCAATACGGCTTTTTTTTGGTTTTGTAATTTTTCCCTTAAGAGGTTTAATCAATCCGGCGATGGCTTTTAGCAGTGTCGATTTTCCAGCGCCATTATCGCCTGTTATTGCGACCAATGAACCAGCTTTTAACTTTGCTGAAAAGTTCTTTATTGCTATTCTATTTCCATAGCCTAATGTTGTCTTATTGAAGTGCAGATCCATATTTTTTACCATCGTTGCTTATTATTTTGAAAACTATGTAATAATATAACGTTTGTCAATAAAATGTTATATTATTACATAGTTTTGAGGACTGAAAATTTTAGTGTGAAGATCGTGGAAAATTAAAAATAATAATTGAATTCACCTTGACGAAAGAGAGAGAGTATATACTATATATAGTATCAAAATGATTGGTGATTCTAAATAAGCACAAGAGAGGGTGTTAGTGTGTTTCGTTTGGTATCTAAGTTATTTCCATTATTGTAAAGAGTTTATTGACCAAGGGCATAGCAGTGTTTTTGCTGAAGGATCTCTTTTGGAAGGATTCCTTTCGTTTTTGTAATTGATTTTTGCCGTAAAAGAGTAAAACAGAGCTCTTGAAAAACGGTAGTTTAGAACGTTAGTTTTTAGACAGCAGGAGGGAATTGTAATGCAAGCAAAAGATTGTTTTATAACTGGGGGGCTTTGCCATTTAAGTTATAGAATAATCGCTTATTCTCATCATAGTCTTTGAAGTTATTTGATGAGGAATTCTGTTATGTTCAAGAAGCTGTGTACTATTTGAAAGTAACCACATGTTTTGCGTACAATTTCTGTTTTTTGTTATTCTTGAGTACTTATAAAATTATTAGATTGACCTTTTAGGGTTGATTGTTTGGAATTGTGAAAGTTGAAGAAAATGTCGATCACTATTTATAGCAAACCATCTTGTGTCCAATGTGATGCTACACGCCGCGCTTTTGATGCAAAAGGCATTCATTATCGTGTTGTTGATATTTCTTGTGATGAACAAGCATACAATTTTGTTCAATCTCTGGGGTATCGTCAGGTTCCTGTCGTTGTTTGTGGTGAAAATCATTGGTCTGGTTTTAGACCAGATATGATTAGTGGTCTTTGTGCTTAATGGGGCTTATTGTTTATTATTCGAGTGCAACGGGTAATACAGAACATTTTGTCTCGCAACTTGGTCAACGACTCTTCAAAATTGATAAAAGAAAGCCTTCTGCATTGGTTGGTGAACCTTATGTACTGGTTGTTCCTACATATGCAGATGGTGAAGGAAGAGGAGCAGTGCCGAAAGCCGTTATCCATTTTCTTAATGAAGCTGAGAACCGAAAATTAATTCGTGGTGTCATTGGTGGTGGGAATCGTAATTTTGGTTGTTATTATAATTTAGCAAGTAAAATCATTGCTGAAAAATGTTGTGTACCTTGCCTTTATCGTTTTGAGCTGCGTGGAACTGATGAAGACGTTATTTATGTAAAAAAGGGATTGGAAAGATTTTGGAAACAATTGGTATAGGGCAATCGCAGAAATCGGATCAGATTACTGATTATCATGCGCTGAATGCAATGCTTAATCTTTATGATGAAAATGGTCATATTCAATTTGATATGGATAGGCTTGCCGCACGGCAATATTTTCTTCAGCATGTTAATCAAAATACAGTTTTTTTTCATAACCTGAAGGAAAAAATAGACTACTTAATAGAAGAAGGTTATTATGAAAAAGCTTTATTTGGGCTTTATGATTTTTCTTTTATTAAAAAGCTTTTTAAACGTGCTTATGCATTTAAGTTTCGTTTTCCTACCTTTTTAGGCGCATTTAAGTACTATACCAGCTATACATTAAAGACTTTTGATGGGAAACGTTATCTTGAACGTTATGAAGATCGTGTTTGTCTTGTAGCTTTATATTTGGCACAAGGGAATAAAGCTCTTGCTGAAAGTTTTGTGGATGAAATTATTACAGGACGTTTTCAGCCGGCAACACCGACATTTTTAAATGCTGGGAAAAAACAACGTGGTGAATTGGTTTCGTGTTTTTTGCTACGTGTTGAAGATAATATGGAATCGATAGGTCGTTCGGTTAATTCGGCTTTGCAGCTTTCAAAACGTGGTGGAGGTGTGGCGCTTTGTTTAACGAATTTGCGGGAAGCTGGGGCACCAATTAAGCAAATAGAAAATCAGTCCTCAGGAGTCTTACCGGTGATGAAACTCTTGGAAGATTCTTTTTCTTACGCCAATCAGCTTGGGGCAAGACAGGGGGCTGGAGCTGTTTATTTGCATGCTCACCATTTAGATATTATGAAGTTTTTGGATACAAAGCGTGAAAATGCTGATGAAAAAGTTAGAATCAAAACGCTTTCGCTTGGTGTCGTTATTCCTGATATTACTTTTGAGCTTGCACGGAATAATGAGGATATGTATCTCTTCTCATCTTATGATATCGAGCGTGTGACAGGTAAGCCCTTTAGCGATATTTCTTTAACGGAGCATTATCGTTCTTTTGTTGATAATGCAAAGATTCGTAAAAAGAAAATAAGTGCACGCGTTTTTTTCCAGACATTAGCGGAAATTCAATTTGAGTCGGGTTATCCCTATATTTTATTTGAGGATACTGCTAATCGATCGAACCCAATAGCTGGGCGCATAAGTATGAGCAATTTATGTTCAGAAATTTTGCAGGTGAGTGAGGCAAGTGAACTGGAGACAGATTTAACTTATCGCACGATTGGAAGTGATATATCCTGTAATCTTGGATCCATGAATATTGCCAAAGCAATGGAAAGTCCTGATTTCGGACAGACCGTGGAATCTGCTGTTCGTGCCCTTACTGCGGTTTCGGATATGAGCAATATTGCCTGTGTGCCTTCCATTGCGAAAGGCAATGCTGAAAGTCATGCGATTGGTTTGGGACAAATGAATTTGCACGGGTTTCTAGCGCGTGAACAGATCTATTATGGATCTCCAGAAGCGATAGATTTTACCAATATCTATTTTTATATTGTGACATATCACGCCATACGGGCTTCCAATTTGATTGCACGTGAACGTCAAGAAATGTTTGCAGGGTTTGAAAAATCAGCTTATGCAGATGGACGTTTTTTCGAAAAATATATTGAAAAAGAATGGAAACCGCAATTTGCGCTTGTGCAAGAGCTTTTTGCACGGAACAATATTGTTATCCCAGATCAAAAGGATTGGCAGGAACTCAAAAAATTAGTCATTGAGTATGGGCTTTATAACCGTAATTTGCAGGCAGTTCCACCTACGGGATCTATTTCCTATATTAATCATGCCACTTCTTCTATTCATCCAATTGCTTCAAAAATTGAAATTCGCAAAGAAGGAAAAATTGGACGCGTTTATTATCCCGCTCCTTATATGGATAATACGAATTTGAATTTTTACCAAGATGCTTATGAGATTGGTCCTGAAAAAATTATAGATACCTATGCTGCAGCAACACAGCATGTTGATCAAGGTCTTTCATTGACATTATTTTTTCCTGATACCGCTACCACACGTGATATTAACCGCGCACAAATTTATGCCTGGAAAAAGGGTATAAAGAGTATTTACTATGTACGATTACGGCAAGTAGCATTAAGTGGAACAGAAGTTGATGGCTGTGTTTCGTGCAGTTTATAGGAGATCATCATATGACAAAGATTACAACCAAAAATCCTGTTGTGTGCGCTGTTAATTGGAATAGATTACATGATGAGAAAGATCTTGAAGTATGGAACCGCTTAACTGGGAACTTTTGGTTACCTGAGAAGGTTCCACTTTCCAATGATATTCCCTCATGGTCAAGCTTAACAGATGAAGAACGTAAATTAACAATTCGTGTTTTTACAGGACTAACGCTTTTAGATACAATTCAAAATACTGTTGGAGCCATTTCGCTTCTGGCTGATGCAATAACAGAGCATGAGGAGGCAGTGTTGACGAATATTGCTTTCATGGAAGCGGTTCATGCACGTTCTTATTCCTCTATTTTTTCAACCCTTTGTTCGACGGTAGAAGTTGATGATGCGTTTAGATGGTCAGAAGAAAATATTCATTTGCAGAAAAAGGCTAGATTAGTACTTGAGCGTTATGAAGCAAATGATCCACTTAAGAAAAAAATTGCTTCGACTTTGCTGGAAAGCTTTTTATTTTATTCTGGTTTTTATTTGCCCATGTATTGGGCCAGTCGCGCTAAGTTGACCAATACAGCAGATCTCATTCGATTAATCATTCGTGATGAAGCAGTCCATGGTTATTATATAGGTTATAAATTCCAATTGGGCTTTGCAAAGCTTGATGAAGCCAAAAAGAAAGAAATTAAAGATTTTGCTTTTAACCTGCTCTTTGATCTTTATAATATCGAGTGCAAATATACTGAAGATCTTTATGATGCACTTGGATTGACAGAAGATGTTAAAATTTTTCTTCATTATAATGCTAACAAGGCTTTAATGAATTTAGGTTTTGAAGCTCTTTTTCCCCCTGAGGTTTGTCGTGTTAATCCCGCTATTTTGGCAGCTTTATCACCAAACTCTGATGAAAATCATGACTTTTTTTCAGGGGCAGGTTCTTCTTATGTCATTGGCAAGGCGGTTGCTACCACGGATGATGATTGGGAATTTTAATGTTTGCATGCAAATAGAAGTGCGCGGGGTATTCCACTTAGATCTTTACGCACTTCTAAACATTGAAAACCATTTTTTTCAAATAAATTACAGACTTCATTTTCTTGAGAGTAACCAATTTCAACAGCGACATAGCCGTTTTCTTTTAAGTAGTTGGCTGCTTCATGGGCGAGTTTTCGATAAAAATCAAGTCCATCTTCCCCTCCTATCAGGGCGCGTAATGGGTCATGTAAGCGCACTTCTTTTGCAAGTTTTTCGATATCTTGTGCGGGAATATAAGGTGGATTGGAAACAATGAAATCAAAGCGATCTGCGACCGCATCAAACCAGTCGCTAAGAAGAGGTGTGAAGCGGTGTGCTACTTCAGCGTTTTTTGCATTTTTTTTCGCTGTTTTAAGGGCATCTTCAGAAATATCGACTGCCACCGCATAGGATTGGGGAATTTGTTTAAGGAGTGTAATGGTAATGGCGCCACTTCCTGTTCCCATATCAAGGAATCTTGTTCTTCTCGAATTTTCGACCTGTTTTTGGAGAAAAGGGAGAACAAGATCTATTAGCGTTTCTGTATCAGGACGAGGTTCTAACGTCTCTTGAGACAATGCAAAAGATATACCATAAAATTCTCGTGCTCCTATAATACGGTAGACAGGTTCTCCTGCAATACGCCGTTGTAGAGCCTGTTCTATTTGTATAATATGCTCAGAAGACAGATGCATATCTGGTTTAGAAATTCTTTCAGCAGCATTTATTCCTGTTATCCATTCAACGAGTATTTTCGCATCGAGATCGGCTTCAGCAATTCCTTTCGTGCGCAATTTTTCTTGCATTCGTTGGATGACATTCTTGAAAGAATATTCGCTCAATTATTATCCATTTCCATAAGCAGTGTTGTTTGATGATCTGAGATGAGTGCATGAAGAAGCTCATCAAGATCTCCCTCTAGAATGCGATCAAGCTTATACAAGGTTAGATTAATACGGTGATCCGTGACACGTCCTTGTGGAAAATTATAGGTACGAATACGTTCTGAACGATCACCAGAACCAACTTGGCTTTTACGAGAAGCTGAACGTTCACTTTCCGCTTTTTGTCGTTCGATATCGAATAAGCGTGCCCGTAAAATTTGAAGGGCTCGTGCTCGGTTTTGATGTTGTGATTTTTCTGCTTGTACGACCATAATTCCTGTTGGAATATGCGTGATACGAACAGCTGAATCCGTTGTATTAACATGCTGTCCTCCTGCTCCAGATGCACGCATTGTGTCAATACGAATATCTTCAGGGCGAATATCAATATCAATTTCTTCAGCCTCCGGAAGGACTGCAACGGTAGCAGCAGATGTATGGATACGTCCACCGGTTTCTGTTTCGGGGATGCGTTGCACACGGTGAACCCCTGATTCATATTTCAATTTAGAAAAGACACCTTTTCCTGAGATAGTAGCAATAATCTCTTTATATCCGCCAACTTCTCCCTCACTGAGTGAAATAACTTCTACTGTCCAATGGTGAGCATGGGCATAACGTTCATACATACGGAAAAGATCACCGGAAAAAAGTGCTGCTTCTGATCCACCCGTTCCTGCTCGAATTTCAACAATAGCGTTTTTTTCATCAGCAACATCTTTAGGCAAAAGCAGAATCTGGAGTTCTTTTTCAAATTGCTCTACTTTTTTATATAACAATGGTAGCTCTTCTTGGGCAAGATTACGCATCTCTACGTCTGTTTGTTTATCATTGATAATTGTTTCTAATTCTGTAATCTCTTTGTAAAGAGCATTTAATGCGCGTATAGAGGCAATAACGGGTTGTAGTTCTGCATATTCAGAAGCTAATTTGACATATGTTTCAGCATTTGGATTAGTCGTCATTTGGCTTTCAATTATTTCAAAGCGCTTTTCAAGCTGTCTCATACGATCTTGTGGCAAGGAAACCATGATAATATTGGCCTAATTTTTCATAATACAATTTTTATAATATTTTGTTGCAATGATTTTTTGTTATAATACTGACAATGAATTACCGTATAGCATCATACAAAAAGGGGTAATAGAGCAAAAAATTTTTTTTGCCAATGGAAACTATTATATCTTAAAGGTAAATTTTTATAAAACTCGATTTACCTGAGGTATTTTATCTAATGATATATAATCACTTTTTTAAGAGTTTTTTTTTCCGTAAAGTTCAAGGCGGTGATGAATAATATCATAGCCAAGGGACTTTGCAATTTCCTCTTGAAGCTTTTCAATAACATCAGAATGAAACTCGATAACTTGTCCTGTTTCTATATCAATGAGATGATCATGATGTTGACCATCTGCTTGCTCAAAACGAGATGGACCACCACTAAAGCTATGGCGATGAATTGTTCCATTTCCTTCTAATGTTTTCATGGTTCGATAAACAGTTGAGAGTGAAATACTCGAATCTATTTTGTTTGCACGCTGAAAAATTTCAAATGCATTGGGATGGTCATTTGTGTCAGTCAAAATATCAAGAATAACTCGTCGTTGACGTGTTACTCTTAAACCAGCTGTGCGCAATTCTTGCTCATAATTTCGCTTTTTATTCATTTTCATAGTTTGCTTTTCAAACAAAGGCTCCATGACAGTGTTTGTATTTTTTCTCTGAACCGCAAGGACAACGCTCATTACGTCCAACTTTTCCCCATGTGGTTATATCATTAGGGTCACGATCTTGTGGATTAACAAATCTATTTTCTTGTGATCGTGCCCATAAGGTGGGAGCATTTTCTTGACTTTGATCATTAAAGACAGAAGAAGTAGCATCAGTTTGCTCAGGCATGGTCGGTTCTGTAGGTTGTTGAATGATTTCAAAGCGCATAAGCTTAGAAGTGACAATTCGGCGCAAATTTCTCAACATACTTTGAAAGAGTTCAAAAGATTCTGTCTTATATTCATTGAGCGGATCCCGCTGCGCATAACCACGAAAACCAACAACAGAACGCAAATGGTCTAAACTCACCAGATGTTCACGCCATAACGTGTCAATAGTTTCGAGCAATACTGCCTTGTGAAAATAAGCCATAACCTCTGGAGAATAGCGTTCAGTACGTTCATTTTCAAGTTTTGTAACAGCATCTGATACACGCTCCAAAATTTGCTCCTCGGCAATTCCATCTTCTTTTGCCCACTCTTCTACTGGAAGCTCAAGATTAAAGAGTTGTTGAAGTTCTTCTTCGAGAGTTTTTACATCCCATTTTTCAGAATATGTCCCTGATGGAATATAAGCCTCTACGAGATCCTCTACGACTTCATTGCGCATTTCAAGGATCATTTCTGATAAATCATCTGCGTTCATGATCTCCATACGCTGTTCAAAAATAACCTTGCGCTGATCATTCATGACATCATCATATTTTAGCAGATTTTTACGAATTTCAAAGTTTCGTGCTTCGACCTTTTTTTGTGCTTTTTCAAGGGCTTTATTAATCCATGGATGGATAATAGCTTCATTTTCTTTCAATCCAAGTTTTTGCAGCATACCATCCATACGATTGGAGCCAAAGATACGCATAAGATCATCTTGAAGAGAAAGAAAGAATTTTGAGCGACCTGGATCGCCTTGGCGACCAGAACGTCCACGAAGCTGGTTATCAATACGACGGCTTTCATGACGTTCCGTCGCAATGACGTAAAGACCACCAGCCGCTAAAGCTTTGTCTTTAAGCTTCTGAACATCTTTTTTTATTTCTTCAATTTTAGCTGTCCGTTCTGGACCTTCGGGGATATCCTGTAACTCTTGTCGGATGCGCATTTCAACATTACCACCAAGCTGTATATCCGTACCGCGTCCTGCCATGTTGGTTGCAATGGTGAGAGCTCTAGGAACTCCTGCTTGCGCAATGATGTATGCTTCTTGTTCGTGATAGCGAGCATTTAAGACTCTAAAATCGGTAATGCCTTCTTTTCGCAAACGCTCTGCCAATTGTTCTGACTTTTCAATAGAGGTTGTTCCAACAAGAATAGGCTGTTCTTTTTCGTGTGCTTGACGGATATCACGCACAATTGCCCGATATTTCTCTTCTGCTGTTCGATAAATTTCATCATCTTCATCAATACGTTGTATTGGCAAATTTGTAGGGACTTCGACAACGTCAAGACCATAAATATTTCTGAATTCTTCGGCTTCTGTTGTTGCAGTTCCAGTCATTCCAGATAATTTCCTATACATACGGAAGTAATTTTGGAAAGTGATGGAAGCAAGTGTCTGGTTTTCTGGTTGAATAGCAACATGCTCCTTAGCTTCTAACGCTTGATGAAGTCCTTCAGAATAACGCCGCCCAGGCATCATTCGCCCTGTAAATTCGTCAATAATAACGATTTCATCATTGCGAACAATGTAATCTTTATCGCGAGCAAACAGTTTATGAGCTTTTAGAGCATTATTGACATGATGAACGATAGCGACATTTTCTATGTCATAAAGGCTTTCACCTTTAAGATGTCCAGCTTGTTCGAGCATTTTTTCAATTTTTTCAGTACCAACTTCGGTAAAAGTCGTTGTTTTTTGTTTTTCGTCTATTTCATAGTCTTCTGGAGTTAAGGCAGGAATAAATGTATCAATAAGGTTATAGAAGTCAGTACGATCTTCTAGAGGACCAGAAATAATAAGGGGTGTACGGGCTTCATCAATAAGAATCGAATCAACTTCATCAACAATTGCGTAATGATGTCCACGTTGGACCATTTGACTACGATCAAAGGCCATATTATCACGCAAATAATCAAAACCTAGTTCATTATTTGTGGCATAGGTGATGTCGCATGCATAGGCCTCTCGGCGGGCATCACTATCAAGATCATGGAGAATCACGCCTGTTGTAAGCCCTAGAAAACTAAAAATTTTTCCCATTGTTTCAGCATCACGACTGGCGAGATAATCATTTACTGTCACAACATGAACGCCTTTACCTTCCAATGCATTGAGATAAATTGGTAAAGTTGCCATTAATGTTTTACCTTCACCAGTACGCATTTCAGCTATGCCACAGTCGTGAAGGACCATTCCACCAATAAGTTGCACGTCAAAAGGACGCATGTCATAAACACGTTTTGCGGCTTCACGAACAGTTGCGAAAGCTTCTGGTAAGAGCAAATCAACACTTTCACCTTCACTAAGACGTTTACGAAAGGCATCTGTTTTTTGGCAAAGCTGCTCATCACTTAATTTTACAAATTGTTCTTCCAAAGCATTAATTTGTACAACTTTTTGGCGGAGTGCTTTGAGACGTCGCTCATGAGCTGAACCAAAAAACTTACGGGCAAAAACACCTAAACTGACCATCTCTGGCCCTTTCTTTTAATTGTTGTCACTCTTGTTGGGTAATTCATACGCTTTCCCCATACTCTACATTTTCTTCAAGTTATCTGATATGATTAGAGACATCATGAAATGCAGATGGTACCATTATACTTGTTGGTGTGCAATTTTTCACTTTAATTGTAAAGTAGAGATAAGAGGCTAAGCGCTCTATGTCAACTTTAGGTACGCTATTTAACTGATACAATACAAAGTAATTTAAGATACAATATGTCATTTTTCTCTATTATCATGTTTTTCATCTGCATTAGATAGGATTGGAGCAACTCAGATAAAAGGACAATTTTATACTTTTTTAAAATAAAATTACTAATTTATTTCTCTATGTTTAAAGGTTAAAGTGTTATGGTAAAGAAAATTGGAATCTTGAACCTGCCTTCATTTTTAAGGAGTATATTTATGAAATTTAACTTTATCACGCTTTTTTTAGCATCAACTTTATTGGCAAGTACAAGTTTAGGGGTGAGAGCCCAAGAAGGTTTGAATTCATCGTCGAATGATTTAAAGACTTTGGAGAAAGCTTCTGAAAAAGCCGTTTCTCCTTCTCATGTTATGGCGGTTATTGATGGGAAAAATATTACAGCAGGCCAATTGGATGATTTAGCGCTTGAAATAAATCCTAATTTAGCACGTTTTCCTGATGAACAACGCCGTATGATGGTTCTAAAAGCTTATTTAGATATGCAGGCACTTGCAAAAGCAGCAAGAAGCAAAGGTCTTGATAAGACAGAAGCTTACGATAAACGTATGGCAGTCATGCGTGACAATGTTCTTCAACAGCTTTATTTTAAACAGGCGATTGTTGACAAAATCTCGGATACTGATTTGGAAGCTCTTTATAAGCAAGAAGTCGCTGCTTTACCTAAAGAAGATGAGGTTAAAGCGCGTCATATTTTGGTCAAAACGAGAAAAGAAGCAGAAGCTATCATTAAGCATTTAAATAAAGGCGAAAATTTTGAAGAGATTGCAAAGAAAAGTTCAACAGATGGTTCTGCTGCCGTTGGGGGTGATCTTGGTTATTTTAGCCATGGTCAAATGGTCAAGCCTTTTGAAGATGCTGCATTTGGTTTGAAAATTGGCGAATACACTAAACAACCCGTTGAAAGTCCTTTTGGTTGGCATATTATTAAATTAGAAGATCGTCGTTTGAAACAACCTCCTGCATTTGATGATGTTAAAGAGATGTTGCGGACACAGCTGATAAAAAAGCGCTATCAAGAACTGATTGTTGATTTGCGTAGCAAGATGGATGTGAAATACCCTGATCCTAATGTTACAAAAATCATGGAATCGCTTCATCAAAATGGGACGCTACTTCCCGATGAGACATCAGATGAAGAAGATACGGAATAGCTAGGAAAAATAAGTGGATAGCCTCTTTAATAGATAATTTGCTAGGTTAGTTTTGTTCAAAAAGCCTAGCAGTTTTCTATGAGAGGTTATTGATCTGCAATCATTTCATTTGTTTTTACAGAAAGCATATTGTGGTTTTGAAAATTTCTCCTTTATCGCCTCAAAAGATCCAGGAGCTTTCTCCCTTATCTGGGGTACGGATAGCAACAGCTGAAGCTGGGATTAAATATAAAGATCGTACAGATCTTCTTTTCATCATATTCGATAAGCCAGTGAGTGTGGCCGGTGTTTTTACCCGTTCAAAATGTCCGTCTGCTCCTGTAGAGCATTGTCGTGCATCGCTTCCTCATGGGGTGGCGAGGGGTGTTGTTGTGAATTCTGGAAATGCAAATGCTTTTACAGGAAGCAAAGGAAAGCACACAACCAATGAAATCATCTGTGCAGCAGCGAACGCTTTAAAGGTTAGAGGAGATGAAATTTTTATAGCTTCTACGGGGGTTATTGGTGAGCCAATGGATGCTTCTTGCGTTGTGAATCTTTTACCAACTATGGCAGAGACAGCAGAAGAGGGAAATTGGTTGGAAGCTGCAAAAGCCATAATGACAACGGACACATTTCCAAAACTTTCTACACGCAGATTTGATTGTGGAGGCGAGACTGTCACCATTAACGGGATTGCAAAAGGTGCTGGTATGATTGCACCCGATATGGCGACAATGCTGTCGTTTGTGGTTAGTGACGCTACTATTTCTTCGGATGTACTCCAATCCATGTTATCAGAGGCAGTTGAGGGTTCTTTCAATTCAATTACTGTTGATAGCGATACCTCAACTTCAGATACGCTTATGTTGTTTGCGACAGGAAAAGAACATTTCCCATGTCTTACAAGTAAATCTGATCCGCGTTATGGAGTTTTTGTGAAACAATTGAGTGCACTTTTGCATGAACTTGCACTACAAGTTGTTTGTGATGGCGAAGGTGCTCGTCATTTAATTGAGGTTAATGTGATGGGGGCTACAACAAACAATGCAGCTAAAACTATTGCTTTATCAATTGCAAATTCACCGCTCGTAAAAACGGCTATTGCTGGTGAAGATGCGAATTGGGGGCGGGTCGTTATGGCAGTTGGGAAGGCCGGTGTTGAAGTCGATCGTGATCTATTGACGATTTGGTTTGGTGAGCATCGTGTGGCCGTGAATGGCGTACGAGATCCTGAGTATTGTGAAGAGACAATAGGTACTTATATGCAAGGTAAGCACATCACAATTCGTGTTGATATCGGTTTAGGTAAGAGCACGGCGACGGTTTGGTCTTGCGATTTAACAAAAGAGTACGTTATGATCAATAGTGATTACAGAAGTTAATGAATGGATGTACTCTCTATATTTAACTGCCGATTATTTTTTTAAGAGAATGAGATATGTGAGTTCTTTTTGAGGTAAGGGAATATACTAGAAAGAGACAGTTATCTTTATATTCTCATTGGAGAGTGATATGTGTATAAAAAGTTCCCTTCTTCTTGTTGTTGCATGTGCACTGTTAGATCAAAATAATCGTGTTTTGCTTACCAAGCGTCCTGAAGGAAAATCACTGGCTGGTTTATGGGAGTTTCCTGGTGGAAAGGTTGAGCAAGGTGAAACTCCAGAAATTTCATTGATTCGTGAACTAGAAGAAGAGCTTGGTGTGTATGTTCAGGCAAATAATTTATTCCCTTTAACGTTTGCAAGCCATAGCTATGCAACATTTCACCTCTTGATGCCGTTGTATCTTTGTTATCATTATGAGGGAGTTGCGCAAGGACGAGAGGGGCAAAATTTAGAATGGGTTTTTGTTAATGACCTTAATAAATACCCTATGCCTGATGCTGATAAACCATTGGTTCAGGTATTGAAAAATCACCTTCTTTAATGTGTTATAAGAAGAAAATATTGTTTAAATATAATTCAATATATTGATTTAAAATGATAATTTATAATTTTTATGTTGAATGTAAAAGTCCAGAGTCGTAATTTTTTTTCATTTCAAATCTGTTTTATATTAAATTAACCAAAACCATTCTTTTGTACGTTCCAAGCGGGGAAAGTCATGTGGATAAAATTATTTAAGAAAGAAATAAAATACGTACTGAAAGAACACTCTCCAGTAGCCAAGGGTCATCGTAACATTGAGAATTGGCAAAGTGTATAATGATGCCTTTTCACGCGTATCATTGTGAGATGGGTTTGGATGCACTGAGAGATATCAGGAGTATTTATTTCATGAGATATCGATAATAGGAAAAATTTCAAAAATGCTTTAAAAAAGAACGCTTTGTATTTGTTGTTAGAGATCGTTTTACATGACCAAAAGCTTAAATTATTATTGTAATACATGATTATATAATAACATATTGTTTTATAACCATAAATTTTCTTTTATTTTTCTTGATGTTATACAATTTCTCAATCAAAAAAATGTTCAATAACGTACGAATAAAAAGAGTGGTATGTAATTTGAAAAACAATTTTAAAACAAATAAAACATATGGTTAATGAATAATTAAATATAAAAGAAACACATGAAAAGAAGACTTCTTAGGGAATTATATTACTGTACCTTATATAGTATGAGAGATAAAGAAAAAATCTCCATAAATAAGTATATAAACGAGAAATATAAATAATATGAGAAAGATATTATTTTTTATAGGAGGCATGTATTAAGTTTCTTGCATTGGACGACGTTTTGCGATGGGATATTGATTTTTTTTAGCTATACGCGTAATTGCCTCTTCTAATGGCTCGATCATAACGTCCATGGAAAAACCATTTGCATGAATAATATTTTCATGATCAACCATAATAGCAACATGATCTTTCCAAAAAATTAAATCGCCTCGTTGAAGTTTATCAGTATCTGTAAGAGGACTGCCTATAGTTTCTTGCTGCATATCGGTGTCACGTAAAACTATTTGATCAGTCATCATCATAGAGAGTTGAATGAGTCCCGAACAATCAATTCCAAAACCGCTGACACCACCCCAAAGATAAGGTGTACGGATAAAGGTTTCTGCAACTGTGACATAATCTTCGTATACACGTCCAATGGGGCTGAGATGGCTCGTAATGATTGCTGTTCCATTTTCAAGAATAGAATACATTGTGTCACGGACTTCAATTTCATCAACAACACTGACTTTGCTTCCCATAGATAACGGAGACACTATTGGTCCACGTAAGTCAGCGTGTGAATATTTAAATGTACGTGGGACTGAAACTATATGCGTTTGTTTTATAGTTGATGTACAAAGGGCTGTTGTATCAATATAACCAACATAACCATCTTTAAGGGATTGCCCCCACGACATCGTTTCCCCTTGTTCAAAAATGAGAAGTTCTTCTCCCAATAAGCATTCTGTTTGTCTTTCACTTTTTTTACTATTTTCTTTAAAAAGTCCAGCGACCGCTGTATTAACACGTTTTTTTTCACCTTGAACAAAGCGCTGGGCTGTAATTTCTGTTTCAAGACGTTGATCTGCTAGATCATCTCTGAATGCATAAAGCCTTGGGTCTTTAGAGGTCATCTTTTTGCTTCCATTTTGTTACTTCTTACTTTTAAACAAACTCATGAAAACTCTATTGGTAAGTTTTTTATCCTCAAACAAAACTAAGAACACAGTTTAAGACGATTGCAATTATTCTTTAAGATGTAAAATTGTCTATCTTTGTGGATATTGTGTGTCAAACTTCATTTTTAAAAATATTATAAAGGGCACGAATAGTTTGTGCTGATCCACCAATAGGGTATCCTGGTTTTTCTTTTGGAATCCATCCATAAAGATCAAAATGCGCAAAATGTTCAGCTTTTTCAACAAAAGAATTAAGAAATAAAGCAGCCGTTATAGAGCCAGCAAAGCTATTTCCAGTTACATTGTTAAGATCAGCAATTGGTGATGATAACATCTCTTGGTAAGGTTTCCAAAGGGGCATTTGCCAAAGAGGATCAAAAACAGCGTGAGCAGATTCAGAGATTTGTTGTGCCCATATTGAATCATTGCAATAAAATGCGGGGAGATCTGGTCCTAATGCTATACGCGCTGCCCCTGTTAAAGTAGCCATACAAAGCATGAATTGTGGACTTTCTTCATCACCATAGGCGAGCGCATCGGCAAGGACAAGTCGCCCTTCAGCATCTGTATTACCTACTTCAACACTTAAGCCTTTACGACTTTTGAGAATATCACTTGGTCGGTAAGCATTCGCAGAAATTGCATTTTCTACAGCTGGAATCAAAACACGTAGACGGAAAGGCAATTTGGCATCCATGATAAGTTTAGCCAATCCCAAAACGTTTGCTCCACCCCCCATGTCTTTTTTCATAAGCAACATGTTATTGGCTGATTTAATATCGAGTCCTCCCGTATCAAAAGTTACCCCTTTGCCTACCAACGTTATTTTAGGATGATGTTCTTGCCCCCAGTGTAACTCAATCAGTCGCGGTGCAGTACTGCCTGCTCGTCCTACGGCATGAATCATCGGAAAATTATGGGTTAAGAGATCATCTCCACAAATACTTTGGACATGAGCACCGTAGGTTTTTCCTAGTTTTCGTGCTTCTTTTTCGAGAGCATCAGGGGTCATATCATTGGCTGGAATATTGATGAGATCACGGACAAAAAAGACAGCCTCATAAATTCGTTGGAGTTCATTAAGATCAACGGCCTCATTGACATGGATAGACAATGATTTGAAAGAAGAATTTTGACGATAGCGATTAAATTGATAGCTACCGAATGCTAATCCAAGATAGGCATTTATTTCATCAGAGGTCGTACCTTCTAAATGCCATTGACCAGCAGGAAGTTTTTGAGCAAGCAGTCCTGTGATAAAGGGATCGTTCCCATTTCCAATTCCAAATAAAACTTTTTTTAAATGCCCCGTTTCGTGAGGAACAAAGAGTATTTGTCCTGCTTTACCAGTAAAGTCATTAACTTTTATCCATGCTGTTGTTGACGCATCAAGTGATAAGTTGGCAAGAGTTCTTTGGTTTACCAAGATGATAGGGCAACTGTTATCGATACGCGTTGAGGTAAAATGAATGTGATAATGCTGCATAGTTATGAGATCCTTATAGTCGTCTAAGTGCGACATACTCGACCAAATGATTTTTTCCTTTTCGTAGAATGAGATTGGATCGTGGTCGTGTTGGCAATATATTTTCTTGTAAATTTTTTAAATTAATTGTTTGCCAAAGATCCTCAGCGATTTTTGAGGCTTCTTTTTCACTGAGCAGGGCATAACGATGAAAATAGGATTCAGGATTTTGAAAAGCTGTTTTACGCAAACGTTTAAAGCGCTCTAAATACCAGTGACGAATGACTTCTGTTTCGGCATCGACATAGATTGAAAAATCAAAAAAATCTGATACGAAAGGAATAGCTTTTCCATCTTTAGGAAGATCACTGACCTGTAATACATTAATACCTTCAACAATTAAAATATCAGGACGGTCAATGGTAATTGTCTGATTTTCTAGAACATCATAAGTCATATGTGAGTAAAGCGGGGCACGGACATTTCCGATACCTGCTTTTATAGCCGAAAGGAAGCACAGCAATTTTTTAATGTCATAGGAATCAGGAAATCCTTTACGATTCATACGATTTTTTTGCTGTAAGATTGCATTAGGATAGAGAAAACCATCCGTTGTGATCAGATCAACTTTAAGACTAGATGTCCATCGTTTCAACAGTTCTTGAAGAATGCGAGCCGTGGTTGATTTTCCTACTGCTACAGAACCAGCAATTCCAATAATAAAGGGCGTTTTTCTACTCTCTTCTTGATGGAGAAACTGCTGACGTTTGTGAAAAAGTTCCTGTACTGCTTCAACATGGCATGATAACAAACGCGATAAAGAAAGATAAATGCGTTGGACTTCTTTAAGATCGATAGGATCATCAATAGAGCGCAAACGCTTAATTTCATCAAAAGTCAAAGTAAGAGGTGTGTCTGCACGAAACTCTGACCATTCTTGTGCAGTAAAAACACGATAGGGTGAATATCGGTCAGAAACGCATTTGACCAGATTATCTTCCTGATTAATTTTTTGTATAATCGTATCAATCATTTGTATTGGTCGAGAATTTTTTGCCGCAGCAATCGATTAAAATTGGACAGATGAGCGGCTTGATTTTCAAATAAATTTTGTTTTGCATGCTCTCTTCTTTAAGATAATAGATCATTTTTCATTAACTTATAGTCCAGTCATTCCAGTTTGCACGGATTTGTGCTAATGAGTGCCCTTGCGCTAAAAAAGCCCATAAAAGTAGACGCGCTTTTACGGCTGATAAATAACCAGACATGAGAGCACCAGAAGCAATCATATCGATTTCTGAGCCTTTATAGCCATAAGTTATACGAGTTGTTGAGCCATTACAACAACGACTAGCAATAATGATTGGTATTTTTTGTGCATATTGTTGTACAAGGTCTGCTTCTTGAAAACTACAGTGTCCTGCACCAAAACCAGCAATAACAACTCCAGCATAATACCCACTTTCAAGGCATAGCTTCATTAATTGTGCATCAGATGATAAAGAGGAATAGAGGAGTGCAATTTGATGATCGTGGTTTTGGGGAAGATCAAACGTCGTCGGAAAAAGCTTTTGATCATTGAAATAAATAAGTTTTCCCTCTAAAATAGTTCCTAAAATACCTGCAAGACCTGATTGAAATGTTTCGACTTTGACGGTATGGCTTTTATAGAGCCAATAAGGTGAATGAATTGTATCATTTATGACAACAAGAACGCCCCTGTTACGACTTTGTGGGGCTGCTGCGACACGAGTGGCTGCTAAAATATTGGCGGGGCCGTCTGCGCCTGCTTCATGAGGCATGCGCATAGCGCCGGTTATGATGAGTGGTTCAGCTTCCTTCCAATAAAGAGAAAGAAAAAAAGCTGTTTCTTCCAGAGTATCAGTCCCTTGTGTTAAAACAATACCTTCTGCACCAGCATTTATTTGTTGTTTTGCCCACTCGATTATTTCAAAAAGAATTTGAAACGATAAAGATCCACTTGGTATTTGCATTAATGTTTGTGCATGAATATCAGCAACGTTATTTAAATCAGGAACACTTTTTATGAGGTTATCTGAAGTTAAAGTCGGTTGCATGTGACCAAAACGATCAGCAGTCATTGCAATTGTTCCACCTAAGGTCCCTATGGCTATTTTTTTCATAATTTTCCTCTAAAAGGCACAAACTGTTTATATAAAGCTATTTAGCAGTAATTTACATTGACAACAATGATATCATTTTTCCATTTTCAACAAATTGAGTTATGCTGAATCATTGTGTTTTGCTGTATATGTTCTTAAATAGGACAATAGTAGTTGAGTTTTACATTGTATGAAAAGAAATCAATATTAAAAAGTAAAGTTAATATTAAGGAGTCTCCTTATGACAGAACATAAGCCAGACATAATGTATGGTACAACAATTATTACGGTACGAAAAGGTGGAAAAGTCGTGATGGCCGGTGATGGTCAGGTCTCTCTTGGGCAGACAATTATGAAAGGTAATGCACGTAAAGTGCGTCGTCTTGGAAAGAACGGAGTGGTTATTGCTGGTTTTGCAGGTGCTACGGCAGATGCTTTCACATTACTGGAAAGATTGGAAACAAAGCTTGAGCAATATCCTGATCAGCTTATGCGTGCATGTGTAGAACTTGCAAAAGATTGGCGAACAGACCGCTATTTGCGTCGTCTCGAAGCAATGATGCTCGTGGCTGATAAGAAAGTAACTTTGGCTCTAACAGGGCTTGGTGATGTTTTAGAACCAGAAGATGGGGTTATGGCAATTGGCTCTGGAGGAAATTTTGCTCTTTCAGCAGCGCGTGCACTCATGGACTTGGATTTGGATGCAGAAACTATTGCTCGTAAAGCTATGGCTATTGCCGCTAAAATTTGTGTTTACACCAATGATCATTTTACGATTGAAACATTGGATGCAGAATTATCTTCTTTAGAGAAAGCTATTTAAATGTGTGTTGTATTTTCCCCTCGTGAGACTGTTTCTGAACTTGATCGTTTTATTATTGGCCAAAATGATGCCAAACGCTCTGTAGCTATCGCACTGCGCAATCGGTGGCGTAGACAACAGCTTGATGAGCCGATGCGTGAAGAAGTTATGCCAAAAAATATTTTAATGATAGGGCCAACAGGTGTTGGTAAAACTGGTATTGCACGTCGATTAGCAAAACTTTCTGGAGCACCCTTTGTTAAAGTAGAAGCGACTAAATTTACTGAAGTTGGTTATGTGGGACGTGATGTTGAGCAAATTATTCGAGATCTTGTTGAAATTGCCATTTCTCTTGTGCGTGAAAAGAAACGGGATGAAATAAAAGAAAAGGCTCACGTGAATGCTGAAGAGCGCGTTTTAGACGCCCTTGTTGGTAAAACAGCCAGTCCCGCTACCCGTGATAGTTTTCGCAAAAAATTGCGTGAAGGTGAATTGGATGAGAAAGAGATTGAAATTGAAGTCGCCGATAATAATAGCAATAGTGCTTCAACCTTTGATATTCCTGGTATGCCTGGGGCACAAATGGGTATTATGAATTTATCAGATATTTTGGGCAAAATGGGTAGTCGTACAAAAGTTCGTAAGACGACAGTAAGGGATGCTTTTAAGCCGCTTATTGATGATGAATCTGAAAAACTCCTTGATCAGGATCAAATTATTCAAGAAGCGCTTCGTGTTGCTGAAAATGACGGGATTGTTTTTATTGACGAGATTGATAAAATTGCAACTAGGGATGGTGGAGCCAGTGCTGCCGTTTCGCGTGAGGGCGTTCAACGTGATCTTTTGCCTTTGGTTGAAGGAACAACGGTTAGTACAAAATATGGGCAAATCAAAACAGATCATATTCTTTTTATTGCCTCAGGTGCATTTCATGTTTCTAAGCCATCTGATTTATTACCGGAACTTCAAGGACGTTTGCCCATTCGTGTGGAGCTAAACCCTTTAACAAGAGAAGATTTACGGCGTATTCTAACGGAACCAGAAGCTAGTTTGATTAAACAATATATTGCTCTTATGGCAACAGAAGAGGTTCATTTGGAAATTACCGATGATGCAATTGATGCTTTAGCAGATATTGCTGTAGATTTAAATGCAAGGATTGAAAATATAGGGGCACGTCGTTTGCAAACAGTGATGGAGCGCGTTTTGGATGAAATTTCTTTCACGGCACCTGATAAAGCTGGAACATCCTTTACAATTGATGCCGCTTATGTGAGAAAATCTATTGGCGAGCTTGCTGCTGATATCGATCTTTCACGTTTTATTCTTTAGAGTTATCGCTTTTTTTCTTTATCTGCGCGCTTCGATAATTTTGAAACCATGGGCTTGTTCATGTATCAATACTGTGCGGAAAATATTTTTTAATAATGTTTCATAAGGCAGGTGGCGGTTTGCAACAAAAAGCAGGCTGCCGCTTGGTTTTAGGCACTTTGCAGCATTTATAATAAAATTTTTTCCTAATGAAATATCTGTCGTTTGTTGCGTGTGAAACGGTGGGTTTGAAATGATTGTGTCATACAGATTTGTGATAGGTTCATGCACAAGGTCGTGCCAATAAAAATGAATTGAAAAAGGAGCTGTTATGGATTTAAGGTGCTGTTTTGCCGCTCTCAAAGCGTTGTAGTCTGCTTCATAAAGGTCGAGAGCGGTGAGTTTTTCACTTCTTTCAAGCGCAACGTGAGAAAGATAGCCCCATCCAGCACCAAAATCAGCCGTTTTTCCAGAAATAACTTTGGGCATATAAGAAGCAAGTGCAGCGGATCCTGGATCAATACGTCCGTGTGAGAACATACCAGAAGTGGTTTGAAATTTACCAAAAGTGAGCGGTGGTGAGCGCAATTGTGCAATGTTATGTCTCTCAATTTGTTGAGGAACTTGCAACCAAAATACAAGACCGTGATTTTTAGACAATTTGTTGGTGATGGGAACAATTGTTTTGACCCACTTCATCATTGAAGCAGCACCAGCAGTTTTATTCCCACTGATTACAATCCATCCATTGGGTTTAACGCATTCTAATAAATCAAGAAAACAATTTTGGTTAAAACCACGATATTTGCTCAAATGTAAAAATGCACCATCATAGCTGAAGGTTTTATCTATTTGAGGAGAGCAGTGAAATTGAGTATCGACAAATTTTAAAAAATCTGGTCGCCAAGGCGTAATAACTTTTAAATTCTGTGCCCATTCTGGAGCTGGGATTTCTGTTAAACCGAAACTTAACCAACATTGGTTTGGATTAGGATACGGGAGTTCATGATTTTCAAAAGGCAAAAATAATAACACATATGACTCTTTCAAAGAAAAATGCCACTCCAATGTTGGGATGGCATTTCATGATACGATAAGAGGAAAAACTTACTCTTCTTTTTTCTTGCGGCGGTGCTTATTTTCAGGTTGTTTTTTTTCATCCACGCACTTTTCTTCATTCATCACTTTATCACCGGTGATTTCCTTTCCGGTTTTTTGATCAACAACCTTCATTGATAACCGAACTTTTCCACGCTCATCAAAGCCCATTAATTTAACCCAAACTTTGTCACCTTCCTTCACAATATCGGTTGTTTTGGTGACGCGTTCTGATGCAAGCTGAGAGATATGAACGAGTCCATCACGAGAACCAAAGAAGTTTATAAATGCACCAAATTCTGCAGTTTTTACAACTGTTCCTTGGTAGATAGCACCAACTTCAGGCTCATCGACAATAGAATGGATCCAGCGTTTTGCTGCTTCAATGGTTTTAGCATCAGCAGAAGCAATTTTAATGGTACCATCATCTTCAATATTAATTTTTGCTCCAGTTTGTTCCACGATTTCCCGAATAACTTTACCACCAGAGCCGATAACATCACGGATTTTATCGACAGAAATATTCATAACTTCGATTCGTGGAGAAAATTCACTCAGCTCAGCACGTGCACTGGTTAAAGCTTTTGCCATCTCATTGAGGATATGGATTCGTCCACCTTTGGCTTGTTCAAGCGCGATTTTCATAATCTCTTCGGTAATACCATCAATTTTGATATCCATTTGCAAGGCAGTAATACCATTTTCTGTTCCTGCGACTTTAAAGTCCATATCTCCAAGATGATCTTCATCCCCTAAAATATCAGATAGAACAGCAAAGCGTTCTCCTTCTTTAATCAAGCCCATAGCAATACCAGCAACAGGGCGTGCTAAAGGAACGCCGGCATCCATGAGAGCAAGTGAGGTCCCACAAACCGTTGCCATAGAAGAAGATCCATTGGATTCAGTGATTTCTGAGACAGCACGAATAGTATAAGGAAAAGATTCTTTCGTTGGCAACATGGGGTGAATTGCTCGCCATGCCAATTTGCCATGTCCAATTTCACGACGACCAGGAGAACCAAGGCGTCCCGTTTCACCCACTGAAAATGGTGGGAAATTGTAATGGAGAAGGAATGTTTCCTTATACATTCCCGTTAAGGAATCAACATATTGTTCATCTTCACCAGTTCCTAGTGTTGCAACGACAATAGCTTGTGTTTCTCCGCGGGTAAAGAGTGCTGATCCATGTGTGCGGGGTAAAATACTTACTTCTGATTGGATAGGGCGCACGGTAGAAAGATTGCGTCCATCAATCCGCTTTTGGGTATCAAGAATATTCCCGCGAACAATCTTTGCTTGCAACTGTTTAAATACGGTTGCAATTTGATCTGCACTAAACTTACAGTCTTCTTCTGTTTCGGGCATAAATTTATTGAGGATTTCTGTCTTTAGTGCATCAATTGCAGCATAACGTTCTTGCTTATCAGTAATTGTGTAAGCCTTTCGTATATCCTGTTCTGCCATTTTCTGCATTGCTTTTTCAAGTTCAGAAAGATCTTCAGGAACAAAATCACGAGGATCTTTTGCAGCAACTTCAGCAAGCTTTATAATGGCATCAAGGACAGGTTGAAGGCCTTTGTGACCAAACATCACAGCACCCAACATGATATCTTCCGGTAATTCTTGTGCTTCTGATTCAACCATCAAAACAGCACTTTCTGTTCCAGCAACAACAAGATCAAGTTTTGATTCAGGCATTTCATCGATATGAGGATTGAGAACATATTGTCCATTACAATAGCCAACGCGGGCACCAGCTATAGGCCCTATGAAAGGAACACCTGACAGGGTCAATGCAGCAGAAGATGCAATCATCGCAAGGATATCGGGATTATTTTCGAGATCATGCTGTATAACGGAAACAATCACTTGCGTATCATTTTTATATCCCTCAACGAAAAGGGGACGAATTGGGCGATCAATCAAACGTGAAACCAAAGTTTCATTTTCACTTGGTCGACTTTCACGTTTTAAATAGCCCCCAGGTATTCTACCAACAGCATAGGATTTTTCTTGATAATTAACAGTGAGTGGAAAAAAATCCTGGTCTGGTTTTGGACTTTTGGCTGATACAACGGTTGCTAAGACAATAGTTTCTCCATAGGTAGCAATCACTGCACCATCAGCTTGACGTGCTATTTTCCCTGTTTCAAGGGTGAGAGGACGCCCAGCCCATTCAATTTCTATCTTGTGCGTTTTGAACATTTTTTATCCTTAATGACCAGTGTTTAAATCTTTGATTGCTCACATTCTGGTTTTGCGTAGCATATTTCCAAGCTCTGGGGTGGACAACATACTTTTTATCTTTGTTACGAGAAGAGAGAAGTAAACTGCCTTAAATGCAAAATGATGAGCAGTCCTATCCCATAATAACTTGTCAGTTTTTAAATTTTTTAATTAAAAGCAATACGTTGAAAAAATGGGCGGTTTTTTTTAACACCACCACCATTTTTCTTTTAGCGACGCAAACCTAACTTCTTGATAAGTGTCTGATAACGATTTTGGTCAACTCCTTTAAGATAATCAAGAAGGCGCCGGCGTTGAGACACCATCTTCAAAAGACCACGACGAGAATGATTATCCTTTTTGTGAGATTTAAAGTGGTTTGTTAAATTAGAAATACGTTCAGAAAGTACAGCAATCTGTACTTCCGGTGATCCTGTATCACCAACTTTATTTGCGTATTCTGCGACAAGAGCTTGTTTACGTTCAGCTGTAATCGACATCGTATTATCCTTTCCAAAAACGAAGAAACATAAAGTCACCCATAGCCGAGATGTCGTTCAGCAAGGGTCTGTGAGGAAACAAGAAGAGTCGAAGACTCTTACCTATTTTCGTCCTTATATAGGAAAGAAGGTTAAAATACTAGTCCTTGACAGCATTTTGAAGTCTTTCTTTAAATAAAAGCTTTTGTTTTGAAATATTGATTTAAATAGAGTTTTATGAGAAGTTTTTTTAAGAATTATGCATCCTTTTGATACAAAGATTATGAGCGTGTGTGGTAACAAAGATGATAAATACCGATTTGGAGGAAAAAGATGCAGAGCATTTCAACATTAAAACTTTTTCGTAATTCGGTATTTCGAAATTTATGGTCATCTACTCTTATTTCTAATTTAGGGGGGCTGATACAGGCTGTTGGAGCAGGGTGGCTAATGGCGTTGATCAGTTCTTCGCATTCCATGGTGGGGCTTGTTCAAAGTGCCACAACATTACCACTTGTTATGTTTTCTTTGATGGCAGGGGCATTAGCGGATAATTTTAATCGGCGTCAAATTATGTTGTGTGCGCAGATTATGATGATGGTCATATCCATGAGTTTATCTGTTTTAGCTTATATGGGATTTCTAACACCTTGGCTTTTGTTATGTTTTACGTTTTTGATTGGATGTGGTACAGCTTTTTATAATCCTTCTTGGCAAGCAACGATAGGAGATATTGTGAGCAGGGAAAATATTCCTGCTGCTGTTAGTTTGAATAGTGTAGGCTTTAATTTGATGCGGAGTGTTGGTCCTGCTATTGGCGGTGCCATCATTGCAACTTTGGGGGCATCTGCTGCTTTTTTGTTTAATGCTATAAGCTATATTCCTCTTATCGGTGCGTTATTTTTCTGGAAGTCGAATTATAAAAAAAACTCATTGCCACGAGAAAGGCTGTTAGGAGCTGTCTCAGATGGTTTGCGTTATGTTGCGATGTCACCTAATCTCCTGAGTATTATGGTTCGAGCGTTCCTTTTTGGTATAGGAGCTATTTCTATTTTAGCACTTTTGCCAATTGTTGCGCATAAAGTTCTTGGAGGAAGTGCCCTTCTTTATGGTACATTGCTCGGTTGTTTTGGGTTAGGAGCCATGACAGCAGGTATTATTAATGAAGTTGTACGGCATCATTTTCGTTCAGAAACAATTATTTCAAGTGCATTTATTGGTTTCGCCTTTTCTTGCTTTTTATTGGGAATCAGCCGTTCACTAATTATAAGCCATATCGCTTTATTTCCTGCAGGTTTATGTTGGGTTTTGGCATTATCATTGTTTAATACATCTGTACAACTCTCTACACCACGCTGGGTTGTTGCACGTTCTTTAGCACTTTATCAAACGGCGTCTTATGGGGGGATGGCTATTGGAAGTGCAATCTGGGGAGGCTTAGCTGATGGTTATTCTCCAACAATTGCTTTGAGTATCTGTTCTCTATTCTTGATTTTTGGTGCTCTTGCGGGGGTAAAATTTAGAATTCAAGAAATTCCTCAGATAGATTTAAATCCTCTTGATCATTTTAGAGAGCCGGAACTATTACTCGACCTCAAAGCAAGAAGTGGTCCGATCATGATAATGATTGATTATCAAATTCATGAAAATGATCTCGAAGAGTTTCTCAAAGTGATGACGCGTCGACGCCATATCCGGTTACGTGATGGTGCGCGTCAGTGGGTCCTTTTACGAGATCTTGAAAGACCTGAATATTGGACAGAGGCTTATCATATGCCAACATGGGTGGATTATTTACGCCATAATCATCGTCGTACAAAAGCGGATGCAGAAGTCAATAAGCGTTTGCGTCATTTAAATTGTGCTCCTAACGGCATAAGAGTGCATCGTATGATTGAACGCCAAACAATACCCCAAGCCAATGAGATGCTTTTAAAAGCCTCCTCTGATCATCTCCCTTAGGGTTAAAACAGTTTTTGTAAAATATTAAATACGTTAGTTAATATTATTTCGATCGATTTGTTAGCATAATCATAACAAAAAATTGCTGTTTAAATGGTTAATAAATTGATTTATAATGATTATTTGTCGTTTTTCATGTTGAGTGATAGTCCTAAAAATCTTAAGCTTTTCTCGTTTCAAATCTATTTAGAGTAAATCAGTCCAAATCTTCGCTTGCACATTACAAATGAGGGTTAAAGTGTGAGTAAAAAACGATTGAATAAGAAATAAAAAGCCTCTTATGAATCCTTTCAAACGCAAGGATTGTTGCGACATTAAGAGGAAAAAGTGTGTGGTGGTGTTAGTTTATAGCACTGACTTAAATTTTGATATGAATACGGTAAATATAGACAATGGAAAGTACCATATTTTTCTTAATTGATAGAGAAAAATATCTTTCCCAAAAGGTAGGTGAGGAAAAGAATCGATTAAATTGTGAAAATCCGCTTCGGTTTAAATAAACTTTTGTCGAGGGTGCCAATGGCAAGAAGTTGTTCTTTGTAGAGGACAAAAATCTCATCTTCGTCAAGAGGTACTTTGTGATGACTTAAGAGGATAGAATGCCCCTTTATAATTCTCTGTGCTTGAGTTTCATTAAGGATATAGTGAGGGAGGCAATCCAATGCAGCGCTTGTTTCAATTAAGAGCTCATCGAGTGTTGTGAAGTTTTTTTCAAAAGAACGATTATTTTCATCTGTAGTGTTTTTATTTGGCGGAACGGCCGCTTTTAGTTCGTCCCATGTAATGAGATCTTCTTCATCAAAAGGTGCGACGGAAATACGCCTTAAATCAGCAATATGCCCATAGCAACCTAGATCACGTCCCATATCGCGTGCTAAAGAGCGCACATAAGTTCCTTTTCCGCAGGTTATTTCAAAGACAGAGTGCTTTTTAGTAGGCATTTCTAATAATTTGAAAGTTTCTATTTCCACTTCACGGGGCGGAATTTCAACAACTTCCCCTTCACGCGCTAAATCATAGGCACGATTTCCGGCAATTTTTATTGCTGAAAATTGCGGAGGCGTTTGCAAAATAATACCTGTATATTGAGGAAGAAGAGCAAGTATTTCTTCTTGTGTTGGACGTTTGAGAGAAGTTTTCGTTATTTCGCCCTCTAGATCATCTGTTGAACGCTCTTCTCCCCAAGCGATATGAAAACGGTAAGTTTTTTTGCCTTGCATCACGTAAGGGACGGTTTTGGTTGCTTCGCCCAATGCAATGGGAAGAAGACCAGAAGCAAGAGGATCAAGTGTTCCTGCATGTCCTGCCTTTTGTGCATGAAAGAGCCATTTGATTTGTGAGACAGCTTCTGTTGATTTCATTCCTTTTGGTTTATCAAATATGACCCAGCCAGAAACAGGACGCCCTTTTTTTTTGTGTTGCCGTGCCATATCTTTAATCCTCATCTTTATCACTATGGTGAAGATCGCGTGCAACCTCAGGCGAGCGAAGGAGAGCATCAATTTTTGAAAAATTATCAAAACTATTATCAAGTCGGAAACGCAGTTCAGGCATATATTTCATTTGTCGCAACGCATGACTGATTTCTCCACGGAGAAAACGACTATGTTTATTGAGGGTATCAACAACATCGGTATGAGAAGCATTTTTAAGAGTGCTGAGAGGTGATACAAAGCAAGTAGCAATTTTTAAATCTGGTGACATACGTACTTCAGAGACAGAAATAACAATATCTTTCAAGATATCATCAAGCAAAATATCACGCTGTAATATATGCGCTATTGCATGACGTACTTGCTCTGCTACTCTAAGTTGCCGTTGTGATGGCCTTGCATTTTTCATCAAAGTTTTATCCTTGCTACAAGATCTCTTTTTTTGACCATTTAGATAAGGGAAAAGAGATATTGTGTATAAAACCTAATAACTTTCTTCATTTTACAACAGAGTAAAGTTATTGGATTATTTTATAATGTGCGATTAATATGTTCGATACGGAAGATCTCAATGATGTCTCCTGCGCGCATGTCTTCATAATTTTCAAAGGCTATTCCACATTCTTGACCACTTTGCACTTCATTGACTTCATCCTTAAAGCGCTTGAGTGTTTTCAGCTTTCCTTCGTGAATAACGATATTATCGCGGATAAGGCGAACACCGGCTCCTCGTTCTATTTTACCTTCTGTAACACGACATCCTGCAACTTTTCCAATTTTTGTAATGTTAAAGACTTCTAGAATTTCAGCATTACCAAGGAAAGTTTCACGCTGTTCTGGTGAGAGTAATCCAGACATGGCAGCCTTGATATCGTCAACAAGATCATAAATGATGTTGTAATAACGAATTTCAATTCCTTGTGTTTTAGCAAAATCACGTGCTTGCTTATTGGCTCGAACATTAAAACCAATTACAGCAGAGTTAGAAGCTTCCGCAAGAGAAATATCACTTTCGGTAATTCCTCCAGCACCAGAATGTACAATACGCGCACGAACCTCATCATTTCCGAGTTTTTCCAATGCTGAAGCGATTGCTTCAATTGATCCTTGCACATCCCCTTTTATAATAAGAGAAAATTCCTTAACACCAGTCGTTTGCAATTTTGTCATCATCTGCTCAAGAGAACCACGCGAACCAGTTTGCCGCGCAACAGCTTTATCACGTGCTAATCGTTGACGGTATTCAGAAATTTCACGCGCTTTTGCTTCATGTGTGACAACAGCAAAACGGTCTCCGGCTTGTGGCGTTCCTTGCATGCCTAAAATTTCAATCGGTGTAGAGGGAACGGCTTCTTTGACATGGCGGCCATGGTCATCAATCAAAGCACGCACACGACCCCATTCATTTCCGGCAACTATAATATCAGAAGGGTGTAATGTACCTTTTTGAACAAGAACTGTTGCAACAGATCCACGTCCGCGATCCAATTTGGCTTCAATGATAACGCCCTCTGCAGTTCGTTGAGAATCTGCTTTCAGATCAAGCATTTCAGCTTGAAGAAGGATAGCTTCGAGAAGTTTATCAAGATTTTGACCAGTTTTAGCAGAAACTTCAACGTCCAAAGTTTCTCCGCCCATAGTTTCAACAAACACTTCATGTTGTAAAAGTTCTGTACGCACTTTTTGTGCATTCGCAGCTGGTTTATCAATTTTGTTGATAGCAACAATGATAGGTACACCAGCGGCTTTCGCATGATTGATTGATTCAATCGTTTGGGGCATAACACTATCATCAGCGGCTACAACGAGAACAGCAATATCGGTAACACGAGCTCCACGTGCGCGCATAGCCGTAAATGCAGCATGTCCTGGTGTATCAATAAAGGTAATTTTTTGACCGTTTTGTTCTACTTGATAGGCACCAATATGCTGCGTAATACCTCCCGCTTCGCCAGAAACAACATTTGCTTTACGAATAGCATCCAAAAGAGAAGTTTTTCCGTGGTCAACATGGCCCATAATGGTTACAACAGGAGGGCGCTGCTGCATGTTTTGAGGATTATCTGTTATATTAAAGATACCTTCCTCTACGTCAGATTCTAAAACACGTTTAACAGTATGGCCAAATTCAACAGCGATGAGTTCGGCAACATCTGCATCAATAACATCGCCAGGTTTCATCATTTGTCCTTGTTTCATCAAGAATTTAATCACATCAACAGAACGCTCAGTCATACGTTGTGCGAGCTCTTGAATGGTAATCGTTTCAGGAAGAACAACTTCGCGAGAAATTTTTTCTCTTGGTTCTTGATTTTGTGCACGCTTAAACTTTTCCTGTCTACGCCGCATTGCAGCCATTGAGCGTCCACGTGCGCTTCCTTCTTCGTCCAGTGCACTATTCAGAGTTAGCTTTCCGCGTCGCCGCTCATCAGCTCCTTTGACAACTTTTGGTACACGTATTTCTGATTTAGCAGGATTAGCACGCCGACTATGCCGTTCTTCCTCTTTATTTTCATCTATTTTGCGTTTTTCAACCACAGTTGTGTTTTTAGGCGCAATAGGAATATCTGTCTGTTCAATGAGAGGAGGAACAGGTGGAGCCTGTACTGGCGATATTTCTTCTTCTTGTTGGAGATGTATTTCTTTTTCTTTAATTTCTTGCTGTAAAATTTCTTCACGCTCTTTAGCGCGTCTTGCTTCTTCTTCGGCTTGTTCTCGCGTTATTCTTTCTTGGATATGTGCTTCTTCTAATGCGCGAAGTCTCGCTTCCATTTCAGTTGATGAAAGATTGCTTTTGGTCATAGATTCTTGAGGCTTTTTTCCCTCAAAACGCGGCTTAGAGCGCTGGGCGGCCACATGCGGCTTTGTAATGGGCTGTGGGGTTTCAGCTTTTTCATCAGGTCGCGTAATTTTACGCCGTTTGGTTTCGACAACGACAGCCTTCGTACGGCCATGGCTAAAATTTTGTTTGACCGTGCTCGTTTCCAAGACAGACCGCTTGAGAGTTAGTGTCTTCTTGACTGTTGTTTTGTCGTTGTTATTTTCACTCATTGTATTTCCTTCACGGCTTGTGCCGTCATCTCACTAGGCTTACTATGCTTGTCGTCACGATAGCTGATCAATTTATATGTCGTTTTGAGAAATCCCTCAGCAGCTTTTGTGTCCAATAAGGCCGCGTGCATTACAGGATTAGAGCCAAAAGCCACTCGCATTTCATCACTTGTAAATAAAGATATGATTTTTATAGTCCGATTTGTTTGTTGTTGTATTGAATGGATGGCCTGTGCAATTTTTCGTTTCCCATCTTCTGTTGTTTCTTTAGCATGAAGTACAAGAATAACTTTACCAGAGCGGATAGCAGCATCAACCTTTGTTGCTCCCATAACAATTGCTCCCGCTTTTCGTGCCATAGAAAGGCTTGAAAGAGCAGCTTTTAGTAAAAGCGTATCAACAACATGCACAAGATTTGGTGCAACCTCAACATCTGTTTTAAAGTTTCTATGAAAAGCTTTCTGTTTGATTGCTTTCTCAATAACAGCATGATGGGCAGAAATCCAAACGCCACGCCCTGGTAAATTCGCTTTAAGATCAGGAACAATTTGGTTATTGGGACCAATAACAAAACGGATCAGCGTTTGTGCTGAAGCATTTTTTCTAGTCACAATGCAAGTCCGTTCATTCATTTAAAGTGTATCCACATCCAAATCATCTGTTTTTTCATTTTCTGCAGAATTTTCATCTTCTACAGGATTTTCTGTAACAAGATCAGCTTGGTCTATCCAGCCTGCTTGTACACGTGCGGCTAAAACCATAGCTTCTGCATCCGCGCGTGTAATGTCAAAAGGGGTTAAAATACCAGAAAAATTCTGTGTTTGACCTTCTTTGCGTTCTCTCCAACCAGCTAAATCATCAACGGCATAGCCAGCAAAGTCTTCTATTGTTTTTACACCATCCTCACCTACAGCAACCAACATAGCACTTGTCATTCCAGGAAGTGTTCGCAATTCGTCAGAAACTCCGAGTTTTTTGCGTTTTTCATCAAGTTCTTTTTCTTGATGATCAAGATATTCGCGGGCACGACTTTGGATTTCAGCGGCGGTATCATGGTCAAAACCATCAATAGAAGCGATTTCTTCAAGATCAATATAGGCGATTTCTTCAATAGAAGAAAAACCCTCTGATGCCATAACCTGCCCGATCATTTCGTCAACCTCTAAGGCTTCCATAAACAATTTACTCCGTTCAGTAAATTCTTTTTGACGATTTTCAGATTCTTCCTTTTCCGTTAAAATATCAATGTTCCATCCTGTTAGTTGCGAAGCCAAGCGAACATTTTGTCCACGTCGTCCAATAGCAAGGCTAAGTTGATCATCTGGCACAATAACTTCAATCCGTTCAGCATCTTCATCAAGGATGATTTTAGAAACTTCAGCAGGTTGCAGTGCATTAACGACAAATGTTGCCGCATCAGGCGACCAAGGAATAATATCAATTTTTTCGCCTTGTAATTCAGCAACAACAGCTTGTACGCGACTTCCTCGCATTCCAACGCATGCTCCAACAGGATCAATGGAACCATCGCGTGAAACAACGGCGATTTTAGCCCGTGAACCTGGATCACGAGCAACAGATTTGATTTCTATAATACCATCATAAATTTCTGGCACTTCCATAGTGAAAAGTTTTACCATAAATTGGGGATGTGTGCGTGAAAGGAAAATTTGCGGACCACGCGTTTCACGGTGTACATCATTGACAAAAGCACGAATACGATCTCCATAGCGGAATGATTCACGAGGAATTAATTCATCACGGCGCACAATAGCTTCACCACGCCCGAGATCAACGATAACATTACCATATTCCACACGCTTAACTGTACCAGAAATAATTTCACCAACTTTATTTTTGAATTCTTCATATTGCTGATCACGTTCTGCGTCGCGTACTTTTTGTACAATAACCTGTTTAGCAGATTGTGCTGCGATACGTCCAAAATCCATAGGAGGTAAAAGATCAGCAAAAAAATCACCAATTTTTGCTTCTGCTTGATGTTTAAGAGCATCAGACAAAGTAATTTCCGTTGTGTAGTCTTCAACGACATCAACGATTTTAAGCAGGCGCTGTAATTTAATTTCACCTGTTTTAGAATTGATTTCAGCACGGATATTTGTTTCTTGACCATAACGAGAACGTGCTGCTTTTTGAATAGCATCAGCCATCGCAGAAATGACAATTTCACGGTCGATTGACTTTTCACGTGCAACAGCATCTGCAATTTGCAGAATCTCAAGCCTGTTAGCGCTTGTAGCCATCAATTTTCTCCTTCTTTGTGCCACACGATGGGTATTTCCCAGTGATATTATTTTTTGAAATTGAGCGTCTGTATAGAGTCGTTAGCTTTCTCTTCAGCAATGAATTGTTGACTTAACTCTTTATTTTTTTTCAATGCATCGCGAATAAGCTCATCGGTAAGCACTAAATGCGCATTTATGATATCACAAAAGGAAATAGGGGTATACATGGCTTCTCCATAAGCAGCTTTATCAGTGTTTAAAATAAATCCATCTTGCGTGATATTTGTAAATGTCCCGCGAAATTTTCGGCGTCCATCAATTGTTATTTTGGTTTCAATTTTTGCAAGATGCCCTTGCCAATGAAAAAAGTCAGATTTTCTTACCAATGGACGATCAATTCCAGGTGATGAGATTTCTAAATGATATTTGCGTTCAATAACATTTTGTACATCAAGGAGGGGGGAAACAGTTCGACTAACAGTTTCACAGTCTTCTACGGTCATAGAACCATCGGCACGTTCAACCATAATTTGAAGTGTTAAACCATTTTGACCAAGAAGTTTCACACGAACCAAACGAAAACCTAAAGGTTTAAGTAGTGGTATGACAAGAGCAGCAACCTGTGCTTCGATACCATCTTCTTCAAACAGGCGTGGTTCGTCAAGATTGCTTATTTTTTCAGCTTCGTTCATACATTTTATCCAAGTTGTTTTCATCAGTTTTATGATATTAAAAAAGAGCGGGTCCAACGGCCCACCCTTCATCATAAGACCAAGAATTTAGCTATTGATACTCTTAAATTCAAAATTTTTCAAGTTGTTTATGAGAAAAGCGCTTGATCATTTATTTCTTGATAAAGGTAAGATAGGCGGGCGTCCGTCCTTCGCGTAAAGCTTTTGCTTCATAGCGGGTTCCTTTCCATAGTGGATAAGGGAGTTTCCAGTCTTGAGGGTTTTCTGCTTTCCATTCAAAGTGATCATGTTGTGCACAATGGTACAAAGTCCAGTTTACATAACTGTCGATATCACTAGCAAAGCGAAAAATTTTCCCTATTTTAAGAACACGAGCAAAACGGTTAAGATTTTTTGTGTTGATGAAACGTCGTTTCCAGTGTTTCTTTTTCGGCCAAGGATCAGGATAGAAGAGGTCTATTCCATCAAGCGAGTTATCAGGGAGCCAATCAAGGAGGCGTGTAGCATCATCATTATAGAGGCGAAGATGATTTTGATAGTTTTGATGCTGTTCAAGAGACAACAATATTTTTGCCATGCCATTGATAAAGGGCTCGACGCCGATAAAACCGGTTTTTGGAAAATATTCCATTTCATGAAGTAAATGTTCACCTCCACCAAAGCCGATTTCAAGTCGAATTTCTCTTACTTTGCTTGAAAATAAGGATGTAAGGTTTGAGGGAGGTGGGACATTTAAATCAATATTTAAATTGGGGAGAAGCATTTTTATACGTGTAAGATGACTGTTTCGAAGTTGTTTTCCTTGTCGGCGTCCAAAAAATGCTTCACTCTTGCGTGTATTATATTTAATCATGGGATTTGGATCATTGTTTGAAGCGTTTTCACGAGATCAGTTTTTTCCCATGAAAACGAACCATCGTGTTTTGGTTTTCGCCCAAAATGACCATAGGCAGCTGTTTTCGCATAAATAGGTTTATTGAGGTCAAGATGTTTTCGAATGCCGGTAGGTGAAAGGTCCATTATTTTGCGAATGGCTGCTTCAATAACTTTTTCATCGACTTTTCCTGTTCCGTGAAGATTGAGATAAATAGATAAAGGTTGTGCAATACCAATTGCATAAGAGAGTTGAATGGTGCATCGCTCTGCTAAATGAGCAGCAACAATATTTTTAGCCAGATAGCGTGCCGCATAGGCTGCAGAACGATCAACTTTTGTTGTATCTTTTCCTGAAAAAGCACCGCCTCCATGGGGTGCTGCACCTCCATAAGTATCCACAATAATTTTGCGTCCTGTTAATCCGGCATCGCTTTGAGGACCACCAATGACAAATTTTCCTGTTGGGTTAATATACCAACTGCATTGATCTGCAATGGGAATGTCATGTAAAGCTTGACGAATGTAAGGTTCAACCACTGTACGTACCTTGTTGGAATCCCAGCTTTCATCGAGGTGCTGCGTTGAAAGAACAATGGATGTGACCTCTATCGGTTTTCCATTTTTATAGCGTATGGTTATTTGGCTTTTAGCATCTGGTCCTAATTTTCCAGCTTCTCCCTCTCCTTTATGACGGGCTGTGGCAAGAAGTTTGAGAATTTTATGCGCATAATAAATCGGCGCAGGCATGAAATCAGGTGTTTCACGGCAAGCATATCCAAACATGATGCCTTGATCACCTGCTCCTTCTTCACCATGCCGATCCGTAGCATTATCAACTCCTCTTGCTATGTCAGCTGATTGAGGGCGCAAAAGAACATCAATTTTAACAGTTTTCCAATGGAAACCTGCTTGTTCATAGCCAATGGTACGAATAGCACGGCGCGCTGCTGTACGAAAACGCGTAGGATTAATGAGTGGAAAGCCAGTTTCATCATAGATAAATTCTTTATTTTTATCTTTTTTTAATAGCGTATCGGGAACACGCACTTCACCAGCGATAACAACACGGTTGACACTGACGAGAGTTTCACAGGCAACGCGTATTAACCATGGATCAGTACCAGTCTTTTCAGCTTCTTTATAGATCATATCAACGATTTCATCGGAAATACGATCACAAATTTTATCAGGATGTCCTTCCGATACCGATTCGCTCGTAAAAAGATAATCTTGATGCGGCATAGGAACTCCTTCAAAAAAGAAAATCAACGATTTAATTAATTGCTTACTAAAGTTGTCACGATTTGCTAATTCTACAGCAAATCGTCAATGAAAATTTATATGAATAAAAGAAAAAAGATATAATTTTAATTTATAGCTTATTTGTCAAATCTTCCTCAGAAAGTGCTTTTGCCAAGTCAATAATTTTTCGACGCACTTTAGCATCAGATATATTTGTAAAAGCGCGCATGAGCTGAATCCCTTCGCTGCTAGAACAAAAGTCTATAAAATTGTGATCACTTTCAGCAAAACCCTCTACTTGTTGGGAGGTAATACCTTTATCAAAAAAGTAAGAAACAGGAACATCCATAATTTCCGCTATCGCTTGAAGACGACTGGCACCAATACGGTTTGTTCCTTTTTCATATTTTTGGATTTGCTGAAAAGTAATTCCTAATTTTTCGCCTAGTTTCTCTTGAGTGAGTCCTAAAATATTACGACGTAAACGGATACGAGTTCCAACATAGATATCTATAGGGTCAGGTTTTTTTCTAGTTTCGGTCATAATGCAACTCTTTATTTCCAGCACGTTTCTTCTAAGCCAACATCATATTTATACGAAGCTGATTCATCATATAATTAAGATAATATGTAATATTTTTTCCCAATATTACTGGTACACGCAACATAATACCGTACAAAGGGCACTTGAATCATTTAAGCTGTTTTGTAGAACCAAAACCAACACGACACAATAGCATAAGGATGAATAAGATAAAAGTAGAGAAAGTTCTGTATTCATTGCTTCCTATAGGGGTAATGGATGATGGAACTTGTGAATCAATAATGCCCACAGCATCTTGTTGAAGAGCTACAACGATTCGTCCATAAGAATCAATAACAGCTGATATTCCATTATTGGCTGCTCGTATGAGGGGGATTCCCAGTTCAACGGCACGAAGTTGTGCTTGTTGAAGATGTTGATAGGGTCCAGGTGTTACACCAAACCATGCATCATTTGTAATATTAATAATTGCTTGAGGCGAGGAGCCTTTAAAAGTCATTTCATGGGGAAATATTGCTTCATAACAAATCAAGGGTAGATAAGAAAATCCGTTTGGCATTGTAACAATTTTGCGCACACTTGCAGCACTATATCCACCAATATTATCGGCAAGGGTACGCAATCCAATTTTTTTCAATAAATCCTGATAAGGAAGATACTCACCGAAAGGAACCAAATGAAGTTTATCGGAAGTATTTAAAATATTACCTTGAGCATTAATGACTGCAATTGTATTAAAATATTGTGTTTGGGAATGAGGTAGATCATTGCTGGCTCGTATTGCTCCGATAATAGCCCATTGTTTAGGTTTTAAAAGAGAGGCAATGCGCATTGTGATAGATGAGTTATCATAGAGAAGGTAAGGAACGGAAGCTTCGGGCCATACGATAAAATCGGGTTCTGAATTTTGGTCAGTTGTTGGCATTGCACTTAGATTCATATGCGCTTCCAACATAGCTTCTCGTGTATTATCACGCAATTTTATATTTTGTTGGATGGAAGGTTGAACAATGCGCACCCAATAAGAACTTTTTTGATTTTCAGCTGTGTTTTCTATAGTATGAAGACGATAAAACCCAAAACCACTGTGAATAAATATAAGTGATAAGCAGAGAGAAAGTGCTACTTTCTTTTTTTCATCTGTTAATAAAACAGTTGGCAAACTGTAGGCTAAGACAGCAAGAATATTCATTCCGTAAAGTCCCACGATTGCATCAGATTGCATGAACATTGGGGTTGGCATGGCTGTATAGCCAAGAGCATTCCATGGAAATCCTGTGAATAAAAACGCACGCAACCACTCGGCCAATCCTAATGCAAAGGCTAAAACAAAAAAGCGTGCTATTCCTTTTGTCCATAATAAACCAACAATGAAACCAGAAAAAAACCAATAAAGAGAAAGGTAGAGTGGAGGAACTAAAATGGCTAATGGGACTGCCCAACCAAAAGAATCTGGATCTGTTAACAAAGCATTGCATAGCCACCAAAGTCCGCAAATAAAATAACTAAAACCAAAGGTTCCACAGCTTAAAGCGTAAATAAAAAAATGTTTTTTATTGTTTTTTGCGGCCCGTATTGAGTCAAGTAAAACAATAAAGAGAGGGAAAGTTAAAAAGCAAAGAGGTGTCAAATAAAAGGGTGGAAGTGCAAAAGAAGTAAGAGCACCACACAGAAATATCCATGCTTGGCGCTTCCAACCGGTAACAGAGGACAAAAAAACGATGAAATTGTTTAAAAACGCTGGACTATTCTTTAGGGATGACATTGTTCTCAAGATTCTCATTTTTTGGAATGCGAAAAATACGCAATCGCTTAATCCGGCGTTTATCAGCTTCTAAAATACGAAATCTATAACCAGGTACAGCTTCGACAATTTCACCTTTGGCAGGAATGCGATCAAGAATGGAGACGATCAAACCACCAATCGTATCAACATCATCACCATATTCCCCTACGATAAAATCAGGACCAAGAGCTTTCTCCACATCTTCTAGTTCAGTTCTTGCATCAACGAGCCATTTATTGTTTGGTTCACGTACGATAGCATTGTCGACATTATCATGTTCATCTTCGATATCACCAACGACCAATTCAACAATATCCTCCATTGAAACGAGACCATCTGTTCCCCCATGTTCATCAATAACTAAAGCCATTTGAGTTCGTGTAGTTTGCATTCGTGTTAATAATTTACTTGCAAGCATGGAACTTGGAACAAAGAGAACAGTTCGGATCAGATCCAATTCACCGATTGGGGTATGTAAGTCTGTATGGTTTAATTGAAGCAAATCGGATTTCTGTTCGGTTTTTGTTGGGATGACAATAAAGCGTGTCATATAGTTAAGAATATCGCGGATGTGAATCATGCCGCGCGGATCATCTAAAGTTTCAGCATAAACAGGTAAGCGAGAATGACCAATTTTTGCGAAACATTTAAGGGTTTCTCCAAGTGAAGTGTTTATTTCCAGTGCTTCGATTTCAGAACGTGGTATCATAACATCATCCACGCGTGCTTCACGTAAGCGTAAAATATTATGTAACATAGTACGTTCTTCAGGTGAGAAGAGGGCAGTGTCTTTTTCATTGTCAGTCGTGAGTGCAACGGTAAGATCATCGCGCAGTGATGTAGACACACAATTACGACCCCGTAAGAATGAAAACAAATGATTCATCAGAGAATATTTTTCTGTATGATTCGTCTGTTGAGAGGTTTTTTTTTCATTATTAGAAGATGTTTGACTATTATTTTGTGCATTTGTTTTGTTTGTCATGGTTTTGAAATCTTCTAAACTTTCTTTTTATAATTAGGTGAATGAGAGGCTTTAAATGGTATGCTCGTAATATTGATTTTAAAAGTTAAATTTTATCATTTATAGACAATTCAGCGTAAGGATCTTTTATGGAAAGCTTTTGCAGAATTTCTCTTTCGAGCTTTTCCATTTGATATGCTTCATTATCAGTTTCATGGTCATAGCCAAGCAGATGCAAGATACCATGAACAATCATATGCGTTAAATGGTCTTGAAATGTTTTTCCTTGTTTTTCTGCTTCGAGAACAACAGTCTCTCGCGCAATAATAATATCACCGAGCATGGGACCAGGTCGATTTCCAGCTTTAAGTGGAAAAGCAGGAAAGGATAATACATTAGTAGATTTGTTTTTGTTGCGCCATTGTGCATTGATTTGTGCCATATGTTTATCATCCGTAAAAAGCAGGCTAATCTCGCTTACAACATTTGCCAATGAAACATGATGCATAGTCGTCATTAATGCTTTTTCAGTGATATTATAAAGCATTTTCTCATCATTCCACCCTGCGCTTTTAACCATTATATCAATAATAATCATGATGAATCAAATTCATTTTTTAATGCACCGCATGCGAATGATTTTTTTTTATTTTGTATTTCGGAATCGCGATCATAAGCACGAACGATAGCAGCAACAAGTGGATGGCGTATAACATCTTTTTCATCAAAATGTACAATCGCAATATTTTCTACATTTGAAAGAATGCGAATTGCTTCAATGAGACCTGATTTTTGCCCTGTAGGCAAATCAATTTGGCTTACGTCACCGGTAACAATCATACGTGTTCCTTCTCCAAGACGTGTGAGGAACATTTTCATTTGCATGGGCGTAGTATTTTGTGCCTCATCAAGAATAACAGCAGCATGGGCAAGTGTTCGTCCGCGCATAAAGGCAAGAGGAGCAATTTCTATGACACCAGAAGCTAAAATGCGTTCTATTTTTTCAGCGGGCATCATATCATAAAGAGCATCATAAAGTGGTCGTAAATATGGGTCGACTTTTTCTTTGAGATCACCGGGAAGAAAACCAAGATGTTCTCCAGCTTCAACAGCCGGACGTGAGAGAATAATTCGCTCAATGATACCACGTTCTAGAAGCATTGCAGCATGAGCAACAGCAAGATACGTTTTGCCTGTTCCTGCTGGTCCTACACCAAACACAAGTTCAGTATGCTCCATAGCGCGTATGTAAGCATCTTGTATTGGAGTTCTTGCATGAATTATTTTTTTATGGGTACTCAACCGTGCTGGTATACGTTTCGTTGCAGATTTGTGTGTTATTGTGTCTTCTTTCTGCTTCTTTGGTATATTTGCCATAGCAAGCGCTCCTTTTATATCTGATAAAGTGAGCTCTTGGTGTGTTTTGGCTCGTTCATAAAGTTGCTGCAATACATATTGCGCACGTTTTATAACAGAAATATTTCCACGGATTAAGACTTCATTACCACGCGGATGAATACTAAGTTCAAGTTTTTTTTCGATATAAGCGAGATTTTCGTCAAATTTACCAAAAACTGCTTTTGCATATTTATTATTTTCGAAAATCAAAACAACTTGGCTCGGATCTGAAGCGCTTGTTTGTTTCAAGGTATCAGCCTTTTCAAGGGACATATTTACTTTTTCTTTAATACGCTTTATTTTTTCGGTTGAAGCTTTCAGCCTATTCTCCATATCTACATAAATATTGCACGTTTTGTTAAGTAAATTCTATAAAAGACATTTTTTAAAAAAAGTGCACGTTTTAGATGTAATCATTTTCTTTTAAAATAAAAGAGTTTTCAAAAATATTTATTGTGAACAAGGTTTTAGAAGTATGTTTATCTATTTGTCACTTCACCAACAAAACTGTTTGAGCTTGCATTTTTAATATGAATTTCTATTACACTACCTGTAGAGGCTTCTGTATCTACGACAACAGGTAAAAGCCAAGGGGAACGTCCTACCATTTGCCCTGAGTGACGTCCAGGTTTTTCGATGAGAACGTCAGTTTTTTGACCAATTTTAGAACGCAAAAACGCATTTTGTTGCTCAAGGAGAAGGACTTGTAAATGTTGAAGGCGGGCATCTTTCACAGATTCATCAACATGATTTTTCATTGTGGCTCCCACTGTTCCAGGACGGGGGGAATATTTAAAAGAATAAGCTGAACTGTACTGTACTTGTTGAATAAGTTTAATGGTTTCTTCAAAGTCTTCGTCTGTTTCTCCTGGAAACCCTACAATAAAATCGCCTGAAAAGGCAATATCTGGCCGTGCGGTTCGAATTTTTTCGATAAGATGAAGATAATGAGAGCTTTTGTGTTGGCGGTTCATAGCTTTTAAGATGCGATCTGAACCTGATTGAACAGGAAGATGGAGGTAAGGCATTAACATATCAAGATCTCGATGCGCGGCAATAAGGCTGTCATCCATATCACGTGGGTGGCTGGTTGTGTAACGCAAACGCTTTAAACCATCGAGTTTTGCAAGATGATAAAGAAGATCGCCAAGACGCCAAGTTTTGCCATCAGCACTTTGTCCATGCCAACCATTGACATTTTGTCCAAGCAGCGTAATTTCTTTGACACCCGCTTCGATGAGTTGAAGGGCTTCTTCAGTAATTTGCTCAACGGATCGTGATATTTCGGCACCGCGTGTATAGGGCACAACACAAAAAGTGCAAAATTTATCGCAACCTTCTTGTACTGTTAAAAATGCGCTAACACCTCGTTTTCTTACTGCATGTTTATTATGGGGCGGCAAATGAGCAAATTTATCTTCAACAGCATAGTCTGTTTCGATAATTTTTTTTCCTTGTTTGGCTTTCTCTAACAATTCTGGCAAGCGATGATACATTTGCGGACCAATAACAAGATCCACTGTTGGAGCACGGCGCAAGATTTCACTTCCCTCAGCTTGTGCAACACAACCCGTTACACCAACCATCAGGGGGTTATCAGGTGTGCGCTCTTGACGCATAACGCGCAAACGACCGAGATCAGAATAAAGTTTTTCTGCTGCTTTTTCACGAATATGACAGGTATTAACAAGAATAAGATCGGCCTCATTGGGAATTTGTGTTGTCACATAGCCTTGCGAACTGAGACTATCAGTCATCCGTTGGCTATCATAAACATTCATTTGACATCCATAGGTTTTGATAAAAACCTTTTTCGGAGCAACAGGAGGCGTATTTTTAGGGTTTACTTTATTCATGGTGCATGTGTAAATGTTTTTTACACAAATCTCAATCTATTTACTTAAAAGTTTTTTGCATGATAATTGCATCACCACGACCATTTTTTGAGGGGTAGTAGGCAAGACGTTCAGAAATTTTTTGAAATTCAAAGCGTTGATAAAGGTTCAAAGCAGAAAGGTTTGTGGCTTCTACTTCCAAGAATAATTTTATAGCGCCTTTGTCGTGAAGATGGTGAACTGTGCTTTCGATAAGAAAGGTACCAATTCCTTGTTGACGATAATGAGGGTGAACAGCAATTGTGATGATTTCTGCTTCATCAAGGATGAGACGGCATAGGCAAAAGCCTAAAATTTGATCAGAGCGATCAATGAGAAAAACTTTGTATCCGAAGAAGATAGAGTGATCTATTAAGAAATTATCAAAAGCTTGTTTTTCCCAAGACGGGGTAAAACAATGTTGATGAATTTGATGAAGTGAAGCACTATCATTAACTTGTAGCGGAGCAATTCCAAAATTCTTTTTTGTCAATGAAAATTTGGGCATTATTTTTTTTGTGGTAAAGCAAAATTGGTTTGTTGTTTTGCATCAGCACTGCGTAGATAGAGTGGGCGAGGAGAATTTTTTGATTGTTTGTTTGCGGCAAGATAAGCATAGTTTACAATATCAGCCGCTTCGCAGGGGATTTTTTCTAGGACAATTTTTTCGTTTATTTTATGGCTTTTAATATGCTCCACAATGACATCAGTAGCTGGGCCGGTCAGTCGGGTTTTTTTTGGTAAATCTTCGAGGATATTTTCAATTGTTTTTAATCCCGGCGCTCCCAAAGGTGTGAGATCATTATGAAAATTTTGATGGTAGAACATCTCTCTCCCTGCTTCAATGACAACAGTAATTGCTGATGCTGTACTTTTACTGTTTATTACTTGTGCTGCTAACGCTTCAAGAGCACTTACTCCAACAGCAGGTATTTCAAGTGCTAATGCCAAAGCGCGCGCTGTTGCAACACCGACACGTACACCAGTAAATGATCCAGGTCCAATATTGACAGCAATACGCTCAACTTGATCAAGCGTCATATTGGCTTGTGTCATTGTTTGTGTAATCTGCCCAATAAGTTTTTCAGCATGCCCTTTGTTCATGCGCTCATTGATATGCGCAATAACAGATTTATGACGAATGAGCGCAACAGCACAATAAATTGAAGCAGTATCTATAGCAAGGATAAGCATAAAAATATTTTAGTTGAATAAAACGATAAACAAAAGTCCTGCTGTATTTTTAATCTTTTTATTATCGTATATTTCATTTGTAAGAAAGTTACTAGTGCCAATAAGCAACAATATCTTTTTATGGGATAGAACGAGATGTTGATTTAATCCCTATTTGTTTTCACTTTTTGAATGAGTACCTTGAATATTGTAAGATTCTCTTATTTCAAATCTACTTATGGTGAGACAATTAAAGTTATTAGCTTGTATATTACAAGCGGAATTAGGGTGTGAATAAAAACTGTTGAAGAAAAGAATAAAAACTCCTTTCACGAATCGTTTAAATGTAAGGATTGTCACAAACATTTTGAGCTATCAAATAGTATGATGATGCCATTTGTATTCCATAGTAAGTAAAAGTAAGTTAAAAGGGGGAAAGCCATGACCCCACATTTTTTCCCAATAAGAGCATATTCTATCAGTCTTTATATAAAAACTTCAGCGTAATGAGAGCAGATGAAAGAAATGGCATTGTTTTGCATGAGTTACGTATTTTAATACTACGCCGTTGCAAATCATTATGGACTGAAAAGCAAATTTGACAGTTTTCACTTAAATATCAGCTCTTTTAATTTTTTGTATAGAATAATGAGCAGTATTTTAGAACTTTTTCTGGTTGTATGAAAGAACTGATTTTAATATTAGTGAACCTTTGGATTGATTGCATGCTCCATTGAAAAATAATAATAAATGCATATTTCAAAATGTTATATGGTTCAGATCAATCAATCCTATCATGATAAGGCTACACGCGCCAAGAAGGAGTATGGAGGAAGTTGAAGCTAAAATAACGCGCCATCCTGCTTTTTTTAATGAGCGGATATCAACACCTAATCCTAAAGCTGCCATTGAAATGACCGTGAACAGTTGAGCAATAAGTCTGATCGGGTTTATAGCCGTTTCAGGAATAAGTCCGCTTGAACGAATAAGCATCATGATAATAAAACCGATGATAAACCATGGGACGAGAGTATGTAGACGAAAATGTGTTTGTGCTGATCGACGATAGATGATGGATAGGATAAAAATAACAGGGCCCAACATTAAAACCCGCACCAATTTGACAATTGTTGCAATTTGAACGCTCACGAAAGATATTGGCGCTGTTGCTGCTAAGACCTGTGGTACAGCATAAACAACCATGCCAGCAAGCACACCGTATTGGTTAAATGATAAATTCAAAAGTGGGTGTAAAAAAGGGAGAAATAAAATAATAAGAACCCCTAAAAGAGCGGTAAAAGCAATTGCTGCCGCTACATCTTCATGTTTAGCATGAATGACAGGGGCAGTTGCAACGATAGCTGAATTGCCACAAATGGCATTACCACAAGCGACCAGCATTGCTAAATTTGCAGAAAGTCCAAAAAGTCTGCCTATAACAAAACTAATGAGGATCGTTATAAATATAACGAATACGATGCTTGCAAGCAAATTCCAACCGGCTGAAAGAACAGCACGGATGCTAATGCTTGCCCCTAAAAGAACAATAGCAATTTCAAGAAGCGTTTTTGCACAAAAGACTATACCTTTTTGGAAATATTTGGGCAGATTAAAACAGCTACGAGTAATTGATCCTAAAAGAATTGCCAAAACAAGGCTTTCAAGCCACGCTTCTGCGAAAAACTGTTTTTCTATTACTTCTAAACCATAAGCTAAGGCAGATATGAGCAGGCATAATAGAATACCTGGACCAAGGTCGTTCAAAAATGAGAGTTTTTTCTTTGACATTTTAATATTCCCCCGTCATTAAAGAGCTAAAGGTGAAGAGGAAAAAGTTTTAGAGATTTGTTCGTGCTTGTACAGCTGCTGCTAAAGTTCCATCATCAAGATAATCAAGCTCGCCTCCTACAGGAACACCATGAGCAAGTCGCGTAATTTTAACGGAGAAGTTAGAGAGCTGATCGGTGATATAGTGAGCAGTTGTTTGACCTTCGACAGTCGCATTGACAGCAAGAATAATTTCCGTAATAGGATTTTGTACAACACGTTGTATTAAGGTGGCAATGTTGAGTTCGTCAGGACCTATTCCATCTAAGGGGGAGAGTCGTCCACCCAATACATGGTAACGTGCGGCTAAAGTTTTTGCGCGTTCAAGAGCCCACAGATCAGCAATATCCTCAACAACGATGATTGTTGTATCATCGCGGCGCAAATCTGTACAAATTGAACAAGGATCAATGGTATCGACATTTCCACAAACAGAACAAATGCCGACTTTTTCTATAGCTGCTTGTATAGCTGCTCCTAAAGGCTCCAGCAATGTTTCCTTTTTTTTGATAAGATGAAGCGCAGCACGACGCGCTGAACGTGGACCAAGACCTGGTATACGTGATAAAATCTGAATGAGACGTTCAATCTCAGGTCCTGCAATGTATTTAGACATATTTTTGTCCCACGGAAAAATCCGTTTCATTAAAATGGAAGCTTGAAACCCGAAGGGAGCGGTATCCCTGCCGTTATACTTTTGGTTTTTTCTTCTATTGCGATTTCGATTTTTGTTCTTGCTTCATTATAAGCTGCCATAATGAGATCTTCGAGAATTTCAGCTTCCTCAGGTTTGAGTAATGAAGGATCAATTTGAATTGCTGTTATAATATTTTTGCCATTTAAAGTGATATTGACGAGACCTCCGCCTGCAGTGCCGGTAGCTTGCAGATTAGCTATTTCTTCCTGAATCTTCTGCATTTTTTCTTGCATTTCTTTGGCTTTTTTCATCATACTCATCATTTCACGCATAGGAATAGGTATCCTTATTCATCATTGATATCATTTTTATTTTTAAAAATATCAGCATTTTTAAAGGTATTGGGGAGTAAATCAAGATCATTTTCTTCTTTATTGAGTCGAATATCGACAATTTTTGCTTCTGGGAAATGGTTGAGGATTTTCGCGATATCAGGATCTGTTTCTGCATTGGAAAAAAGAGTCTTTTGAATCGCTATACTTTCCTCCTGTAAGGTTGGGCCACCTCCTTCATTAACAAAAGTTATTGTCCAGCGTTTTTCAGTCCATTGAGATATCTTTTTTTCTATATCATGAGCAAGAAATTGTGGGGTATTTTCAGAAAGTCTTAAGGTAATATGCCCAGCTTCAAAAGAAACAGGATGAACAAATTCTTTAATAAGAAGTTTGAAAGGGGCATCATTATGCTGTTCGGCTAATTGAACAATATCGTGCAAAGAATTAATCACTAGAGTTTTAGGTTGAGTAATCTTTTCTGTTGTTTGCGTGACAGAATGCGATAAATTTGCACTCTTTTCAGAAAGATCAATAGATTGAGAATTTTCAAGAGTTTCTGTTACTTCTTGGACGTTGATTTTGTCAGGTTTTTGATTTCTAACTAAATTTTCCGGTTGTAAGGAATGATCTAATTGGTTTTTCAAGGATGTTTTTAAATCTGATTGATCTGGTAATGTATTTGAAACGCTCGAGGAAGCATGGGCTTCGACCATTGTTTCTTTTGTTATATTATCTGCATTTGTAGATTCTTGATGAGAAGAGTTTTTAACCAGTGTGAGAGGTGTTTTTTCTTGCGTAAGCTTTTTTAAAGCTTCATCAAGAGTTGGTAAGTCAGCCGTGTGAGCAAGACGAATTAAAAGCATTTCAGCGGCTTGAAGCGGACGTGCAGTTTGATTAACTTCCTGTAAACCTTTGAGTAACATTTGCCAGTTTCGGGATAAAATAGGAACGGAAAGTTTTTTTGAAAAGTCTAAACTTCTTAAACGTTGTTCTTCAGTCAGTGAGAAATCTTCCACTATTTCTGGTGTAAAACGTAAACGTGTGACCAAATGATTAAAGTCGGCTAGTTCTGTCAATATAGTAAGAGGATCAGCACCTGCCTCATATTGACTGCGTAATTCATGTAATGCATTAACAACATCGCCTTTCATGATAAATTCAAAAAGATCAATAATACGTGCTTGATCCGCTAATCCTAACATTGTACGCACCGCAATGGCATTAACATTGCCATTGCTATGGGCAATCGCTTGATCAAAAATGGATAATGCATCACGTGCAGATCCTTCTGCAGCACGGGCAATCATAGAGAGTGCTTGATCTTCTACTTCTACCTTTTCATATTTCGCAATTTGGCGCAAATGTGCACTCAAAGCTTTTGATTCAATACGCCGCAAATCAAAACGTTGGCAACGCGAAAGGATTGTAATAGGGACTTTGCGAATTTCTGTTGTGGCAAAAATAAATTTCACATGGGACGGTGGTTCTTCAAGAGTTTTCAATAAACCATTAAAGGCTTGTGTTGAGAGCATATGTACTTCATCGATAATATAAACCTTATAACGTGCAGAAACAGGACGATAGCGTATTTGTTCAATAATTTCACGAATATCATCAATGCCCGTATGAGAAGCGGCATCCATTTCTATAACATCAATATGGCGTCCTTCGATAATTTGTGTGCAATGTTCACCAAGAGAGTCTAATACGGTTGTCGGTTGGTCAATATCTTTTGTTTTATAATTAAGCGCACGTGCCAAAATACGTGCTGTTGTGGTTTTACCTACGCCACGAATCCCTGTTAACATCCACGCTTGTGCAATACGACCTTTTTCAAAGGCGTTGGTGAGAGTACGCACCATAGCTTCCTGACCAATAAGGTCAGAGAAGTTTTGGGGTCGATATTTACGAGCAAGAACACGATAGGCTGTTTCTACCGGTACATTTTCCATGAATATTTCCAACTTCGAAGTTCTTTATGCGTACATTTTGATAATACAAAAGCATAGATCAATACTGTAGTCTCATATAAAAGGATTTTTTCTTAATCAAATTATTTATGGGACAATTTGTTAAAAAATAACCAAACCCCTTTATTTGCTGCATAAAAATGCCGCTCTGAAGATTAAAGGCACCTCGCTAAAAGACAGCATAAAAAATAATTTCTTCAGCAAAATAGGAGGTTGGCACGATGACCCGTACCAAAACTCGTTGGGGCTGCTTCTTTCCAGACCTGACCCAGTTGGCGAGCAGTTCGTCCACCACCAACCTCCCAAGTTCATATTGTCGATTTGGAATGAAAAATCAAGCTCAGAAACGAAAAATATCCTAAGAACGACGAAGAATTTTCCTTTGCGTTTAATTTATTGACATATAAACAACAAAGAGATTATGGATTTACCAGTTTTCATAGCAGTAGCTCTTCATATTTATTTGGTATGAAAATATTTTTCGCTTAAGATAATCTGAATGTATAATTATTCTCATTCGCTGAAACATGTAAGAGTGTTAGGATAGATACGTCTGTTCCAAAACTACGAAATTGAATCATCAAAAATTTACAACAGTCAAAGAAGCAAATAAAGTAGATAGATCATGTAATTGGCTAACATTCGAAAGTTAGGGGAAAGAGTGCTATTTAAATCATTAGCAAATATTGCTTTAATGGTGTTGCTCCTCTCACACAAAACAGAACATCCCAAACAGAATAACTTAATGTTCTACATTCACATGCTTTTTAAAGAGCTATTGCTCAGTACTGTTAACTATATTTCAAACCCCGCTCGTAAATAGTATACATACTTCCCTTGAGGTATAAATCCATTGTACACTACCCTCTTTATGCTTAATAAAAGTATAAATTTGAGCCCTCATACTATTAACAATTCCCAATGTTGCGATCCCTTGCACTTGAGAGGCTTTATAAGAAGCATTTTTATTCCTTTTTTAATCGTTTTTACTCACACACCACCCCCATTTGTAACTTTCAAGGAAACGATTTTAATTGATTCAATATGAAGATTTAAGATGGGAGGATCTTACTTTATTTGTGATTGTAATTCAGTATAAAAAATCAAAGTCTTATAATGATAAGTCAATATCTTAAATATCTTATAAGACCACCACCTGATTTCTATAGTGAATGAGAATATCAAATACGTAATATTTTTTCTTTTAACATATACGAATATAAATACTGAGTAGATGTTATCGCTCTTTGCGTGCTTGTTCTTTTAATTAAAAAACATCGATGTTTATCACAAGATGGATCAATATATGAATTTTCATCATTTGAGAAAAGGTTTCATATATTTTTTAAGTGACTGTGCTCATACAAGAGAAGATGCAACATTCAGCGCTATAGAAATAAGGGGGTACTGGTTTTATAAGCGTAAAAATGGTTCTTATTCGATATAAGCGACATTTTATAGTTTCAAATAATTATATTCTTTAACAAGGAGGGAAAAACGAGATGAATTTTTACAAAAAGCTGAATGAGTGTGATTTAAAATGCAGCGAGGAATGCATCTATAGAGAAAATTTTGCTTTTCTGTTTATCTAAGTGATTTGGGTAAGATGTGCTTCATAGCACTTAAAATGAAGCAGCTACGAAGATAGAAGTCATATTCTTATTAAAAAATAGCTTTTATAGTAGAAAATCCAGAACAATTTAAGTTTAGTCTTTTAGTTTTTGCAAAAGTCCTTCAATATCTAATGTTCTGAGCAGCTTAAGGTTTTTCCATATTAGTATAAAAATACCTCTTCAGCGATTAATTTTAACAGCTTATCATGTCGTATTTTGAAAAAAATACCTGAAAAAAGAATAACTCTACTCAAATTTAGATGTTATAGAAATATTATTAATCATAATCTCCTGTGTCACAATTCGTTCCAACAACTTTTTTCTTCGTAATATTTTTAAAAATATAATGTCCTGACGAAGGAAAACTTATATGAAGAGATTTTATATTTTTTAGTGTAAAGACCTTCTTTTCTTTATCATGGGTTATTTTCTTTTCATCATCAACAACAATTCTCAATTTGTTTAGATCAGAAGGGGTAGAGTACGATAAAGTGAAGGATACTTTATTCGGTTTAAAGATACTACAAGAGTATTCAACTCCTTGATGGACAATATCGGATGGGGTGATCACAACACTTTCATCCAGCGAAAAATTCCATTTTCTCTCACAAAAGCCAGCAAATGCAACACTAGAGTAGGCGAAAATATTTGCGGCTAATAATCCTTGCGCGAAGATTTTTTTCATTATCCTTTCCTTTTTTCTAAAGTGAGATGAATCATAAATCAGTTTTTATAAAAATAAAAGTTCAAACTTAATGCTAAAAGCAGGGCTAAGTTGCATTTTCTAGCTTTAAACCATGTTCAGAATGATATCAGTCTAAGAGATTTGAATGCTCTATTATGTATAATAATTTGAATTGTTTTGAGAGTTAATTTGGAAGTTCGTTATCTTTATTGAAATAAATTGTCAGAAGAAATGACTTTTCTCAAGAACCTCTCTTTAATATATAAAGGGAAATATATGGTACAAGCGTTTTTATGTTTGGTTACTGTGTTTTTACATTGATTTTTATACAAGTTGAATTGCTTTTATATATACGATGTTCGATCGTTTTGTGCCGGATAAGTACCGATAATACGCAGTTCTGCAGAAAAGAAAGATAATTCTTCTAAGGCAAGTTTCATCATCGGATCTTCAGGATGTCCTTCAATATCAACAAAGAATTGTGTTGCATTGAAATTTCCACCAATTTGATAGCTTTCTAATTTTGTCATATTGATACCATTCGTTGCAAATCCTCCCATAGCTTTATAGAGAGCAGCCGGGACATTGCGCACTCGAAAAAGAAGACTGGTGATGATTTTTTCGCCATTTTTAGGCTTGGGAACATGTCGTTTGGAGCGTGAAAGGATGACAAAACGGGTAATATTATGAGGGGTATCTTCAACATCCCTTTCAAGAATATCAAGTCCATAGAGTTCTGCTGCGATCAGAGGAGCTAAGGCAGCCTGTGAACGTTTAGCATTTTTTTTAATAAATTTTGCAGCTCCAGCGGTGTCAGCAGAAACAACAGGTTTCCAACCGTTGTTTCGTATGATTTTTCGGCATTGTGCAAGGGCATGCGTATGGCTGTGGACGGTTTTAATTTCGTCATATGTAACGCCGGGCAAAACCATTAATTGAAAATGGATAGGTAAAAAATATTCATCAATAATATAAAGAGATGATTGCGGTAAAAGATGATGAATGTCTGCAACGCGTCCCGCAAGAGTATTTTCAATAGGGATCATAGCAAGATCAGCTTTCCCACTTTCCACTAAATTAAGGGCATCTTCAAAAGTAGCAGAGGGAACAGCATCCATATTGGGGAACATATTGGAGCAAGCAATATGGGAATTAGCGCCGTATTCTCCTTGGAAAGAAATTTTATTGGTTTTTTTAAGTATTTTCATGCTAAAATCTCGCGCACTTTATCGAGATCACGTTGTGTGTCTACGCCTAAGGGAATTGTATCAACTATCTCCACATCGATGCGCATATTATGTTCTAATGCACGTAATTGTTCAAGTTTTTCGCGTTGCTCGAGTGTAGAGGGTTTGAATGATATAAATTTCTCAAGTGCTTCGCGCCGATAAGCGTATATTCCAATATGATGATAAAGAGGACCATCTCCATAAGGTGCTGTGGTGCGCGTAAAATAAAGAGCACGAAGGCGATTTTGAGAAAGAGGTGTACCAATGATTTTGACGACATTGGGATCTCTTTTTTCATTTTCTTCAATGATTCGAGCACCCAAGGTTGCAATATCAGTAAAGCTATTTTCTAAAGGGCGTAGCGCATGAATGATTTCACGAGGCATTATTGTTGGTAAGTCACCTTGTATATTTAAAATGGTATTGTAACGTTGTTCAGGATCAATACGCATTAAAGCTTCATAAATACGATCAGATCCAGACTTATGATCACCTTGTGTTATGATACATTCATGCCCATAATCTGCAACAGCTTTAGCAATATCATTATGATCTGTTGCAACGATCGTACGCCCTATTGCAGCTTTTTTGGCTTGTTCTGCGACATGTACAATCATCGGCTTTCCGCCAATTTCAGCGAGAGCTTTTTGAGGAAGACGGGTTGAGCCTATACGAGCAGGAATAAGAATAATTGGTTCAAGAGCCATTGTAAGATTCCAAATGTCATCTGTGATGCATTTATGATGTTGTGTGTTATAAAGAAAAAGCTTAAACTAAAAATGGTAATGAAACCGTGAACATTTGAGTTTTTATGAATCGCTCGAGATTTATTTATTTTATTTGTGCTTGTTTATGTGTGCTGGTCATTATTGTGGGGATTTCTACACTCAGCAATATAGTTTACGATCATCCTACATCAGCCCAATATTATCATACAGTTGCCAAGAATGATACATTTCAAGAAAAACAAAAAGCACCTGATGTTTCTCTATCACTAAATAGCCGTCTTCGACAAGGCAATTTTGAAAATGGCCGTAAACTTTTTCGCCAATGTGCCATATGCCATACTTCTGGACGCAATGAAGCAGGGCGTGTTGGTCCAGTTCTCTGGGAGATTGTTAATCGCCCTTTGGCATCAGCAGCAGGTTTTGCTTATTCACGGGCATTGCGTTCTCATTCTGATCAAAAATGGGATTTTATCACTTTGGATCGTTATTTACATTCTCCACGTGAAGCTTTTCCTGGGACTATTATGTCTTTTCGTGGAATTAAAAATGATCAAGATCGTGCCGATCTTTTGCTTTATTTACGCAGTTTATCCGATCATCCTGTTCCTTTACCAATGGATAATAATAAAGCGAACGAGCCAAATTAACTTATACCATAGATGTTAATTTTAGAAAGAAGTCTGATTTTTTGTAATTTTAGTTTCACGGTTTTATCAAAAGAGCTCTTATCGATGTTTTGTTAGGGGGAACGTCCCTCATTCAAAACAGAATACATTTAATGTTACATATTTACTCGCTTGTTTTAAAGAGATCTTTTATAAAAATGCACTCTTTACGCTGTCATCTGCAGATTGATTTTCAAGATTCGTTTGCTTCACTTTTTCTACATATGCTTGTCTGTGAAATTATTGCTGAAGGATTATAAATTCATGAGCCGCAGCTTTCTTCTTCTGAATGCAATAATTATGTAATTAAAGCTCTCCATGAGGTTTAACAGAATCTTTCTGTACACATCAATACCCATGTATTTTTCTTATGGACAGAGACAATTGATTATTCTTATACGTGCAATAATCCTAAGCTGCGTTTTATGATGCTTGATGAATAGACGTTTTCTCTTGAGGTTAGAGGTGTAGGGACAGATCATTGATCTTTTATAGTATCGATAACTAAACTATGATTTAGATTATTTATTTACAGGTTATGGTTTGAAGTAAGCACTTTCATGTGAAGCAATTTTTATGTGTAAATAGTAAAATAGAGTTCTGCTGATTATATTTTTATCTACTTCGAAAATTTTTTACACAAGAATACTGATGGCAGCTAAGTTTGCACGAGTCTTTGTTCATTTATAGACGATGACATGAAATTATGCTGATAAGCTATTATAGAGAATTATTTTTTCACAAAAGGTCTTCCATATTTGTGATAAATTTAATAGTTTCCATTGGTTACAGTGTTTCGATGACTTACGATAAAACATCAGTATTTCAATACATATTGCGAGAGTGCTAAAAATTAATGCGCGAGGAGACATAATCATGATTCCCCAAGCTTCTTAATAACTATGGCATTTTCCTTATAATTTGAGCGTTTATAAGTAATAATATTAAATTGCGCTAATAATCCATTGTAGAGAAGAATTTTTCCCACTAAGGGTTCACCAATATTTGTGATCATTTTAATAACTTCCATTGCTTGTAGGGTCCCAATAACGCCAGGTAAAACACCGATGATTCCAGTTTCAGCGCATGTTGGGATAGTTCCGTGAGCCGGAGGCGTGGGAAATAAATCGCGATAGTGAGGATTATTGTCTTTATACGGCATAAGGACGGTTAATGAACCATTAAAACGTTCTACAGCACCACTTATTAAAGGTTTTTTGCATTGGGCAGCGTGATCAGCAAGAAGATAGCGTGTCGTAAAATTATCACTTCCATCAACAATGATGTGGTAAGCATTGAGCAGTTTATCCACATTACTTTTATCTAGGCGTAGGGTGTGTTTTTCAACTACAACATGGGGATTTATTGCTTTTATAGTGGTTTCAGCACTGTCTGTTTTTCTTTTGTTTATTGCATTTGTTTTATGAATAACTTGGCGTTGTAAATTGGAAAGTGAAACGATGTCGTTATCGACAATTCCAAGGGTTCCAACACCTGCGGCAGCCAAATAGGTTAAGACAGGAGCACCAAGACCACCAGCGCCCACAACAAGAACACGTGCTTTTTTTAGCTTTTGTTGCCCTGCACCACCAATCTCAGCCAAAATGATGTGGCGTGCATAGCGTTCGATTTCTTTGTTGTTTAATTTTGTATCTGTTTCTTGTGTCATAAATTTTCTCTTGTCATAGTTCTTTTATTGTTTACTAAGTTTATGGTGCATAGACCAGTCTGCTTTTAGGATAGGGAGGATTTATTTATGAAAATTGCTATTCAGATGGATCATATTTCAACAGTTCGGATTCAAGGAGATACGACATTTGCACTCGCTTTAGCAGCACAAGAACGTGGACATTCTCTCTTCCATTATACACCAGATCGTTTATCTCTGTGCGATGGTTGTGTGATTGCACGACTAGAGCCATTGATTGTGCATGATAAAGAGGAAAACTACTATCAATTAGAAAAGCCTGTTCGCACGGAATTAACAGATATGGATGTGGTTCTTTTACGCCAAGATCCACCTTTTGATCTCAATTATATCACGACGACTCATTTGTTAGAACGTATTCATCCTAAAACACTCGTTGTGAATGATCCAGCATGGGTACGCAACAGTCCAGAAAAAATTTTTGTTACTGAATTTTCTGATCTGATGCCAGAAACATTAATTACCAAAGATATTGAAGAAATAACAGCTTTTAGAGAGACATTTGGCGATATTATTGTTAAACCACTTTATGGAAATGGGGGCGCTGGTGTTTTTTATTTAAAACAAGATGATCGCAATTTAGCATCATTGTTGGAAATGTTTGCAGAAATTTATCATGAACCTTTTATTGTTCAGCGCTATTTAGAGGCAGTACGAAAAGGAGATAAAAGGATTATTTTGCTTGATGGTACACCCGTTGGAGCTATTAATCGAATTCCGACAAAAACAGATGTGCGCTCTAATATGCATGTTGGAGGTCGCGCGGAAAATGTTGAGTTAACAAAACGTGATTATGAGATTTGTGAACGCATTGCTCCAGCCTTAAAGGAACGTGGTCTTCTTTTTGTGGGGATTGATGTGATCGGAGATTATATAACAGAAATTAATGTGACGTCTCCTACAGGAATTCGTGAAATTAAACACTTCTGCGGTACAGATGTTGCTCATTTGTTTTGGGATGTTATTGAGTTCAAGCGTTCAAATTAATTTATTTGACAGAGGACAAAAACATGGTTTTAAAAAAATGATCCATGTTGTTTTTTATATTTGTTATGTTGCAAATGTGAACTAGAATGACCGTATGATATAAATTAAGAGGCTTTGTCCTCAATTTTTAGGGAGTTTATAGATGAGCAGGGTATTATCAATTGGAGTGGGATTGATTTTTGCGCTACTGCTGTCAGCAAATGGAGGCAATGCGCGCGATCAAATACAGATTACTGGTTCATCTACAGTTTTACCTTATCAAAAGATTGTTGCTGAGACATTTGGAGAAATTTATCCCCATTTTAAGGTTCCTGTTATCGAATCGGGTGGAACAGGAGCTGGTATTAAGGAATTCTGCCGTGGTATTGGGGAGAACACCGTTGATATTGTTAATGCTTCGCGAGCCATGAAACCGAGTGAATTACAGTCTTGTGTTGATGCTGGTGTAAAAGATGTTGAGGAAATACGTATTGGGTATGATGGTATTGTTTTTGCAACAGATATTAAAGGTCCTGATTGGAAATTAAAGCCAGTAGATGTTTATAAAGCTCTTGCTGCTCGAATTATTATAGATGGAAAGTTGCAACCGAATAATGTTTTGAAATGGAGTGCAGTTAATAGTGCTCTTCCTGATTGGACGATAGCAGCGTATATTCCTGGAGAGAAGCATGGGACGCGTGAAGTTTTTGAGGAAAAATTACTTACTGAGGGGTGTAAAGAGAGTGGGGCAGTTGAGGTGATGAAGTCTTTAGGAATGGATGATAAGGAGATACACACTGCTTGTATTGCGGTACGTAAGGATGGAAAAGCGGTTGATATTGATGGTGATTATTCTGAAACATTTGCGCGTCTAACTTCTAATAAAACAGGGGTTGGTATTTTTGGTTTGTCTTTTTATCAAAATAATGCTGATAGGCTAAAGGTTGCCGATATTAACGGTTTTGCGCCAACAGTTGAGACGATTTCTAGTGGACAATATCCAGTTTCTCGACCGCTTTTTTTCTATATTAAGAAAGCACATTTAGATATTGTTTCAGGTTTGCGAGAGTATGTTGACTTTTTTCTTTCTGATCAAATGATTGGTCCAGATGGTCCTTTGGCTGAATATGGTTTGATTGTTTCTCCTGAAAAGGAGCGTCAAGCACAGCGTTCTGATTTTTCTACTGGTCGAGTAATGACATTGAAATAATTTGCAGGGAATAATTGGTTGGATTTCTGGGATAGGAAATTTAGGTGCTATTTTTTATAAAAACTGAAAGATAAAATGCGCATTTCCTTCATTATTTTTCTATTATTGATTTTTGGATTTTGTGGCTTTTGTATTTCTTATATGCGAGCACGCATTCTTGAATACAAACAACATAAGATGCATTCTCGTGCGTATTATTATGGCTGGTGGACATTTTTGATTACTGTTATTCCAGCTTTTATTTTTTTAATTGTTTGGGATGCTGGGAGTACAATTTATTTAGAATATAATGCCTCTCGAGAGCTTGGGGCGTATAGTGCGCATGTAACAAAGTCTGTAAATCATGATCTGCTTTGGGAGACACTTCGAAGTCTCGTCAAAATGATTCATCGCTTTGAGGGGAATCTTTCTACCGCTTCCTATAAGGAAGTGCAGGCACAGTTATTCGCGAAGGGATTGATTTTACCTAGTGAAGCATCGGATGATGTGTTCAAAATAGCACAGTCGTGGGTATTCTTTTCTGAAAAGCTTAAGTTTATAGGCTATGGTTTCCTTTTTATTATTGCGTCTTTGGGTTTTATCTGTGGAATGGTGCAAATTGCGCCTCATCAGCGTGCGCGCAATAAGGTTGAATCTTTTATTATTATTGGATTAATTTGTGCATCTATTGTTGCAGTCTTGACAACAATAGCCATTGCGCTTTCTATGCTTTTTCAGACAGTAAGCTTTTTTCAGTCTGTATCATTTTCAAATTTCTTTTTAGGAACAGTTTGGGATCCGCGTTTTTCCGCGAGCGGCTCAAGCGATGAAGTAGGACAATTTGGTTTAATACCGCTTCTTGCTGGTACGCTTTATATTGCATTTGTCGCCATGCTTTTTGCTGTACCTATAGGGCTATTTTCAGCTCTTTATATGGCTGAGTATGCTTCTGCGCGATTGCGAGCAATTGTAAAACCATTATTAGAAGTTCTTGCTGGCATTCCAACCATTGTTTATGGTTTTTTTGCTTTGAAGGTTGTAGGACCATTTTTACGTGATCTCTCTGTTTCTCTCTCAGATGGGGTTGGGTTTATTATGGCACAAAGTGTTTTGACCGCTGGAGTTGTGATGGGAATTATGTTGATACCTTTTGTTTCCTCTTTATCGGATGATGTTATTACGGCTGTTCCACGCATTTTACGTGAAGGTTCTTATGGTTTAGGCGCAACGCAATCTGAAACAATTAAAAAAGTTGTTATACCAGCAGCGCTTCCAGGGATTATGGGGGCCATTTTGTTAACGGCATCGCGTGCAATTGGAGAAACAATGATTGTGGTTTTGGCGGCAGGTGTTGCAGCAAACTTAACACTCAATCCTTTCGAAGCAATGACTACGATGACTGTTAAGATTGTTAATCAATTGACCGGTGATTTTGAGTTTAATTCTCCACAAACTCTGGTGGCTTTTGCCTTAGGGATGACGCTCTTTGTTATGACACTTTTGATGAATATTCTGGCTCTTTATATTGTACGTAAATATCGGGAACAATATGAATGAATGAAGATTTTTTCCCTCGTCGCAATATTAGCCTCAAGCGTCGGTATTGGGCTGAACGTCGTTTTCGTGCCTATGGTTTGATTGCTATTTTTATTGGTTTGTTTTTTTTATTTACGCTTTTATGGTCTATCATTAGTCAGGGTTATACAGCTTTTTTTCAAAGTGAAATGACATTATTGATTTATTTGGATGAAAAGGTCATTGATCCAAGTGGTCAACATAAAACAAAACCGCGAGTGCTCATGACGGCGAATTATCCACTTCTTGTACGCAATGCTTTAGCAAAGAAACTTAATATAGATCAAAATGACCGCGCCTCTCTTCGAGAAGTTAACCGTATGTTTTCAAATGGTGTCCGCGTTCAGCTGCGTGAAATGGTAACAAAGAATCCAAAACTGATTGGCACAATGCAAAAAGTTAAGGTTTTGGCATCTGCGGATATTGATTCTGCTTATAAGGGACAGATTGATCTGCGTGTAGCAGAAAAAAACCGTAAAGTTTCTAATCGACAAGTAGAATGGATAAAGCGTTTAGCGCATGATGGTACGCTTTATAAAACATTTAATATTGGTTTTTTTACATTTGGCGCTTCAAGTCGTCCTGAGACTGCGGGATTAGGTGTTGCGATTATTGGTTCTCTTTATATGATAGGCATCGTTTTATTAGTTTCACTTCCGATAGGCATAGCAGCGGCTCTTTATTTGGAAGAATATGCACGCAAAAATAAATTTACAGATTTTATAGAGGTTAATATCAATAATCTTGCAGCTGTTCCTTCAATTGTGTTTGGTCTTTTAGGACTCTCGTTTTTTGTTAATTTTTTAGGATTACCACGTTCAGCCTCTTTTGTTGGTGGTCTTGTTTTAGCGCTCATGACTCTTCCCACGATTATTATTGCAACACGTTCTGCTCTGCGTGCAGTTCCTCTCTCTATTCGTGCAGCAGCTTTAGGACTGGGAGCATCAAAAACACAAATGATTTTTCATCATGTTGTTCCTTTAGCTGCGCCTGGTATTTTGACAGGCACAATTATTGGAGTCGCACAGGCTTTGGGTGAAACAGCGCCTTTGCTTCTGATTGGAATGGTTGCTTTTGTTGTTAATATTCCTACAACCCCCATGGATCCAGCAACGGCTTTGCCTGTTCAAATTTTTATGTGGGCGGGTGAAGCAGAGCGCGCTTTTGTTGAAAAGACGTCAGGTGCTATTATTGTATTAATGATTTTTCTTGCAATCATGAATATTTCTGCGGTTTGTTTACGTCGACGATTTGAACGCCGCCAGTAATTTTAATAAAATAACAGTTTTGATAAGATTTTTGTAAGGTGAATTTTTGCAATGAAGATTAAAATGCGAGGTCAGGATGTGAAGGTTTCTTATGGAGACAAAGAAGCACTCCACGGTATTACACTTGATATTCCTGAACATCAAGTAACAGCTTTGATTGGTCCATCAGGATGCGGAAAGTCGACTTTTTTGCGTTGTTTTAACCGTATGAATGATACGATTGAAGGCGCTAAAACAACCGGTCTTATTACTTTAGATGGGGAAAATATTTATGACCAGAGGATTGATGTTGTAGAATTGCGCGCTCGTGTTGGAATGGTTTTTCAAAAGCCTAGTCCTTTTCCAAAATCTATATTTGAAAATGTTGCGTATGGTCCACGCATTCATGGTTTAGTTAAAACGCGCTCTGAATTGCATGATATAGTTGAAAAGAGTTTGAGGCAGGCAGGTTTATTTGAAGAAGTAAAAGACCGTCTTCATGATCTTGGAACAAGTTTATCAGGGGGACAACAACAGCGTTTGTGTATTGCACGTGCTATTGCGGTTAGTCCTGAAGTTATTTTGATGGATGAGCCCTGTTCAGCTCTTGATCCCATTGCGACGGCACGGATTGAAGAGCTTATCGATGCATTACGGCAAAATTATACAATTGTTATCGTAACGCATTCCATGCAACAGGCTGCACGTGTTTCTCAATATACGGCTATGTTTCATTTAGGGCACTTGGTAGAAGTTGGTGCAACTGAAATGATCTTTACCTCACCAAAAGAGCAACGGACGCAAGATTATATTACGGGGCGTTTTGGATAGGTGAATTGAGGAGTGTAAGATATGTCTATGAACCATACTGTCCGTTCTTATGATGCAGAACTAAAATATTTAAAAGCAAGGATTACAGAAATGGGGAGCCATGCAGAAAGGATGATTGAACGTTCTGTCGCATCGGTTGTGTGTAGTGATCTTCAACTTGCAACGACAGTGATTGCCGATGATGTGTTTTTAGATGAAGCAGAACGTGACATTGATGAAAAAGCGGTTGCTATTATTTGCAAACGCCAACCGATGGCTGTTGATTTGCGTGAAATTATTGGAGCCATTCGTATTTCTTCTGATCTTGAGCGGATTGGGGATATGGCTAAAAACATTGCTAAAAGGACAGTTGCACTTTCAGAAATACGTCAATCTGCTTCTGTTTATCATGGGCTTGAAACAATTACAGCTTTAGCACTCAATCAATTAAAAGAAGTCTTAAATGCTTATACGAGTCGCCTATTAGAGCGTGTTGACGCTGTGCGTGAGCGTGATGAGAAGATTGATGCTTTGTATACTTCTCTTTTTCGTGAATTTTTGACATATATGATGGAAGATATGCGCAATATTACGGTTTGTACACACTTGCTGTTTTGTTTAAAGAATATTGAACGAATTGGTGATCATGTTACTAATATTGCTGAAATGCTGCATTATATCATAACGGGTTACCATATGTCTTCTGATCGTCCTCGCGATGACCTTACTTATAAAGTTGGGGTAGGTGAGAAGAAAATAGATTAAAATTTTTCTTATATGTATAAGATAAGTTTGTAGATACTATGAGTATTTTCTTACAGTGCGGCTATAGAAAGAATAAGATAGCCATATTATGGAAAAGTACAAAGAAGCAACAAAGAGTTTTTTCAGAGAAGCATGGCAGATTGCTAACTCTTGGTTTGACATATTTGTATATTGGATGATATCATCACTCGTATTATGGCCGGAGGGGAGTTTTCTTCTAGATCATTTTGTTAAAATTTTATGTTTTTATATTAAAGGGGATATCTGTATTATTTTTTTCAATATCGATGCAAAGAGTTTTGGTATCCAAATTTTTTTGGATGTAGAAGAAGTGGATAGTGTTGCTTTATTGTAATTGAAACGTGTGGGTTATTATGGCCTATATTGGACCATGAAGAATAACAATATTGATCTGTAAATTAAGAGTTTTTTATTTTTTATTTTGCATAGATATTTTTTTATTACCTCTTGTATTAAAATTTTACTGAGTGGTAACAATCGGCTATGTACTTTATTAAGAGATACATTTAAAGCTCATTTCAAAATTTGAATAGCTCAGAGATTATAGGAATGTGTTGCATAAGATGAAAAAAAATCGTTGGAATGTTTTTGTTACCTGTTGTGTAGCGCCGTTAGTTGTTGTGGGGTGTGCTTCAAATCGTTTAGATACTGGAAAAGTAAATAATAATAAGACAAAAACAGTTACGTATCCATTGACAGAGCGTCAATGTCTTATGCGAGCGATGTATTTTGAATCAAATCGCACAAGCCGTGAAGGAATGATTGCCGTTGGGACGGTTGTTATGAATCGTGTTAATTCAACCGCCTATCCTAAGACGATTTGTGGTGTTGTTGGTCAATATAAGCAGTTTGCTCCTGGTGTTTTAACGCGTCCTATGACGGAGAAAGCATCTGTTGCTCGTGTAAGAGAGGCGGCTGATGCTGTTTTACGGGGTGAACGAGATAAGAAAGTTAAACACGCTAAGTTTTTTCATACCGCTGGTTTGTCTTTTCCGTATAAAAACATGCATTATGTTCAGGTTGCAGGGGGAAATGCTTTTTATGAAAAACGATCACGTGATGGGGAACTTCAAGTTCCTACAAATAATCGCCCTTATGATGTTGCTTATGCTTTTGCTCAAGAACGTTCTGGTCATGCGCCAAGCTTTATAGATGAAGGCACAGAAAGTAGGGGAGTAAAGGTAGAGAAAAGTGCATCTCCTTCGATAGAAGTAGCACAGTCCAAAACGGCACATCCTGCGCATTTTGCTATGGTACAGCTTGATAAAGTTCCTATTCCTGCCTATGCACCTCAACATCTAGCTAGGAAAGAGGAAAATAAAACGATTATGACTTTGCCTTCATCAGATCAGTTAAATGCAATTGTTGCAATGTTAGAAAAACGACACAGAAACTGGTAAGTTTTCACGACAAAAGAAGGGTTATACGCCCATTGCGGTTTATGAATTAAGTGATCCTTTAGCGATAATGACACGCATCAATATACGTAGAGAAAGTAAACTCAAAGGATCTAAAAAACAATTTATAATATGACGACGTAAAGAACGCATTTTATTTAAAGAAGGGTATTGGTAATGTACTTTGATATTCATGAGACAATTTCGCCTGAAATGCTTAATCGTCTTGCAGAAATTACAGTAAAAGTGGGGTTGAATTTACAAGAGGGGCAAGATCTTGTTTTGACTGCTCCAGTTTCAGCATTACCTTTTGTTCGGCGTATTGCATATCATGCTTATAAGGTTGGTGCTGGTGTCATTACACCAATTTTTAGTGATGATATGTTATCGATTACACGTTTTGAAAATGCCCATACAGCTAGTTTTGATTGTGCCCCTTCTTGGCTTTATGAGGGAATGGCAAAGGCTTTTGAAAATGGGGCAGCGCGTTTAGCAATTGTTGGTGATAATCCTTTGCTCCTTTCCAATCAAGATTTTGATAAGGTTGCGCGTTTGAATAAGGCGACTTCACTAGCTTACCAGCCTGCTCTCAAAAAAATATCGAATTTTTCTATAAATTGGTCAATTGTTGCTTATCCAACAGCAGGATGGGCTGAGGCAATGTTTCCTTCTTTACCACTGAATGAGGCGATTAAAAAATTAGCCGATGCAATTTTTTCTGCTTCACGTGTTACAGAAGAAGATCCAGTACATGCGTGGGGTGTCCATAACGAGAATTTAAAGAAACGATCATCTTGGCTTAATGAGCAGCGTTTCTCTGCCTTACACTTTACAGGGACAGGGACTGATTTAACTGTTGGTTTGGCAGATGATCATGAATGGCATGGTGGTGCATCCGTTGCTCAAAATGGTGTTATTTGCAATCCGAATATTCCGACAGAAGAAGTTTTCACGACTCCTCATGCTCATAAGGTTGAAGGTTTTGTTCGTTCGACGAAACCACTTTCCTATCAAGGAACACTGGTTGATAATATTGAAGTACGTTTTGAAGCAGGGCGTATTGTTGAGTCTCGTGCATCAACGGGTCAGGAAGTTTTGCAACAGGTTTTGCAAAGTGATGAGGGTGCAAGCCGATTGGGCGAAGTTGCTCTTGTGCCCCATTCTTCACCAATTTCTAAGAGTGACCTCCTTTTTTATAATACCTTATTTGATGAAAATGCTGCATGTCATATTGCTTTAGGGCAATGTTATTCCAAATGCTTTTTAGATGGGGCATCATTGACGTCAGAAGAGATTGCAGCACGTGGTGGTAATAAAAGTGTCATTCATATTGACTGGATGATTGGTTCTGGCGAAATTGATATAGATGGCATTACCCAAGATGGTGTAAGAGTTCCTGTATTTCGTAAGGGTGAATGGGCTTAATCCTGTTATGCCGCATTCGATGTGGAGTGGGATGTAAGCCTCATTGATACGTTAAGTATTTTAGAGTGTTTGGTGAATATTCAAGGCAGGGCTTGGCTATAAAGCCTTTAGTTAAGTGACTCATATGAGTAGGACGCCAAGAGAAATCCACTCATCAAAAATTTGTTTCTTATAGAGCAGATGTAGAGGAAACCTTCGTTCTTTGAGGGGGGAAAAGAAGTCAATTTATTGGTGATACAATTGGAAAGTGTATAATTATTAAAGAAGAGAGATGCCTGAACTTCCTGAAGTAGAGACAGTTCGTCGTGGACTTGAGCCTGTTGTAACTGATGCAAAGATAGTATCTGTCAGACTTAATCGTAGAGATTTGCGCTTTCCTTTTCCTGAGGCTTTTTCTGAGCGCCTTATTGGCAGAACAATTATAGAACTTGGTCGGCGTGCGAAATATTTATTATTTCATCTTTCTCAGGATGAAACGATTTTAAGCCATTTAGGAATGTCTGGTTCATGGCGTATAGAGAATGATCGTTTAAGAACAGTTTTTTCAACGACAAGTAAATTAGTTAAGCATGATCATTTTGTCATGGATATTCAAACAAGGGATGGTGAAGTTTATCATCTTATTTATAATGATGTGCGTCGCTTTGGATTTATGCTTTTAGTCAATACGGACAAGCTTTATGAACATCCACTTTTAAATAAGCTAGGGCTTGAACCTATGAGTAATTCGTTTTCTGGTCGTTATTTACAAAAGGCTTTTGTTAATAAAAAAATGTCTCTCAAGAGCGTTTTACTTGATCAGTCTATTGTTGCAGGTCTTGGGAATATTTATGTTTGTGAAGCACTTTGGCGGAGTCGTTTGTCGCCACAACGTGGTGCATTTACATTGGCATCAAAAACGGCACGTGCATGTGAATTTGCAGATTCTTTAGCACAAAATATACGCAATGTGATTTCTGAAGCCATTTTGTCTGGTGGCTCTTCTTTACGTGATTATATGCATATAGATGGTTCACTTGGTTATTTTCAACATGCTTTTTCAGTTTATGGACGAGAAGGTAAGCAATGTTTGGAATGTGGAACGCCTATTGTGCGTATTTTACAGGCTGGACGTTCAAGTTTTTACTGCTCACAATGCCAAAAATGAATAAGGTGTCTTGCAAAATCTTACAAGAGGCTTAAAGTCGTCGTATCTATAATATAATTACACAAGGCTTGAGAGGTTTTTTTATGCTGAATAAAGTACTAACACATCTTGATGGAAATATAGAAAAGAGCCTTGAACGCCTTTTTTCTCTTTTACGTTTTCAATCGATTTCTACAGACTCGGCTTACAAGGATGCATGTCGTAAAGCAGCTGATTGGTTAGTAGAGGATTTAAAAAGCATCGGTTTTGAGGCTTCACGTCGTGATACACCGGGTCATCCAATGGTTGTTGGGCATCATCCAGGACCTTCGGATGATTGTTTGCATGTGTTGTTTTACGGACATTATGATGTTCAACCTGTTGATCCTTTGAGTTTATGGGAGGATGATCCATTTACACCTTCTTTAAAAGAGAGAGATGGAGAGAAAGTTATTTGTGCTCGTGGAGCTTCAGATGACAAAGGTCAGTTGATGACTTTTATTGAAGCATGTCGTGCATTTAAGAAAGAAACAGGGCAGCTTCCTGTTAAAGTTACTATTTTATGTGAAGGTGAGGAAGAATGTGCTTCTCCTTCCCTTATTCCTTTTTTAAAAGAAAATAAAGATGAACTTAAGGCAGATTATGCATTGGTTTGTGACACGTCAATGTGGGATGCGGATACACCATCTATTGCTCTTTCTCTTCGGGGAATTATGGCAGAAGAGATTATTATTACAGCAGCGAATCGTGATTTGCATTCTGGTTATTTTGGAGGAGTAGCAGCTAATCCCATTCGTATTTTAACGAAAATCTTAGCAGGACTTCACGATGAAAATAATAGGGTAACACTTCCTGGTTTTTATGATGGCGTAGAAGAAACACCTCCACAGATTTTGCAGTTATGGAATGAACTTAATTGTACTGCTGAAAATTTTCTTGGTCCTATAGGGCTTTCTATTCCTGTTGGTGAAAAAGGGCGGAGCATTTTAGAGCTTGTATGGGCACGTCCTACCATGGAAATTAATGGTATTAGTGGCGGCTATGAAGGGGAAGGGATGAAAACGGTTATTGCTTCTCAAGCGAGTGCAAAAGTATCTTGTCGTTTGGTGCATAAGCAAGACCCAGAGAAAATACGCCAAGCGTTGCGTGATTATGTACGTAGCTCAATTCCGGCTGATTGTAAGGTTGAATTTAAGAATCACGGTTCTTCTCCTGCACTTCAGATTTCTGATGATTCATCTTTTATCAAGGAGGCGAAGGATGCCTTATCACAAGAGTGGGAAGTGCCTGCTGTCTTGACAGCCATGGGGGGCTCGATCCCAATTGTAGCAGATTTTCGGTCAATTCTTGGTATGGAAACTCTTTTGGTTGGTTTTGGACTGGCTGATGACCGTATTCATTCGCCTAATGAAAAGTATAATTTAAAATCATTTCATAAAGGGCAGCGGTCTTGGGCGCGTATTCTTGCTGCTTTCGCAAATAGGAGGGTAAATGGCTGAGATTCGCGTTCATCAAGGTGATTTACCAAACTTAGACAATTATAAAACTGACGCCATTGCGATTGATACTGAAACTTTAGGGTTACAACCCCATCGTGATCGTTTATGTGTTGTTCAGCTTTCTTCTGGAGATGGTACTGCCGATATTATACAAATTGCTAAAGGACAAAAGAGTGCACCTAATTTGGTCAAGCTTCTTGGAGATAATGCAGTCATCAAAATATTCCATTTTGGGCGTTTTGATCTTGCGATTTTAGCGCATACATTTGGTGTTATGCCAGAGGCTATTTTTTGTACAAAGATTGCTTCGAAACTCACGCGTACTTATACGGATCGTCATGGCTTGAAAGAAATTTGTAATGAATTGCTGAATGTGAATATTTCTAAACAGCAACAATCTTCGGATTGGGCGGCAGAAACGTTATCACAGGCACAAATTGAATATGCTGCGTCGGATGTGTTATATTTGCATCGTTTAAAGGTTATATTTGAAGAACGTTTAAGACGTGAAGAGCGAGAAAATGTTGCCAAGGCATGCTTTCAATTTTTGCCTATGAGAGCTAGGCTTGATCTTTTAGGATGGGCGGAAGTGGATATTTTTGCGCATAGCTAACTTTAAAATTGGTTTTTAAAAGGAGTTAATTATTGATGTGAGAGGACAAAATGCTTGTACATTATGGGCATTTTATCCTCTCCTCTTTTCTGATAAGAGTTATAATAAATTCTTAAGTACTATTTCATTTGAAGTTTAGGTAATCAAAGTATTTTTGCGAATTCATATTTTTTATTTTTGTAACAGGTTTTATTTGAAAAAAGAAATTTTGAGGAGAGTCTGGAAACATATGGTAGGTTGGAAGACTTAAATCTCTGAAACCGGTATACAGCCTAATTGGGGGAGAATATGAAGGCGTAAATATAAAAACCAAATCTCATTTTTACCATCATTTTTAATTCTGCTTTACGACTTTCAAAAGTATCTAAAGCAATGTCTGTTAAATAATAGAGATTACGCATTGCCTCACGCTTTTGTTTCTCACGTTTTTAATGGATTTACGTTCTTCATGTAAAACAGAACGCCTTAAACGGAATATATTTGTGTTGCTAATTCATGTGCTTTTTTTTAAAGAAACCGGCACCCAAGCCCATGTCACGGCGGTGCTTATGAGTGGTATAACAATAAAGCCCCCAAATATGGTATAAAATTTGTTGAACACTCCCATCTTTACGCTTATGGAGTAACAAGCCATAGCATTACACAATTTGCCAACTCCCAATGTTGTGTAGTCCTTAGCACTTGAGACGGTTCATAGAGGCATTTTTAGTCTTTTTTATCCACACAGCTTTCCTCACTTGTAACATGCAATCAAATGGTTTTGATGGATTCAACATGAAAAAGATTTGGAATGAGAGAATCTTAAGGTATTCAGGGTTTTTATTCAATATGAATAACGCTAAACTATCATTATAAATCAATATATTATATGATTAATCTATAAAGATAACCACGATTATGCTGAACAATGCAAAGAGCAATTCCTAGAAAAGTGTGCTAGAAACAAGTTAGCAAGAGCGCTTTTTACTAAGTCAAAATGCTGCAATAGCTTTTGCATTTAAACAGATTCGCAAGAATCTCCCCCTTTTTTCAAGAGTTTTATCTATATACAAATCTCATTTATGATGTGTAAGCGAATAAATTTGCTTCATGTATAATGAACAAGTTTGAAATGAGAGAGTATTCTGATATTCGAGGGACTCATTTTGTGTGAGGAAATATAAATTATATATATAAATCACTGTGTTAATTTGAAGTTTGTATAGTTTCTTATTTTCAGAAGATACTTCGTGCCTTTATTTATTACTCAATAAGTGATTTCTATGTTGGCAGAGCAGGGCAATTTGCTTTTATTTTAAAATCAAACGTTTCCAAAGCGTTATTTGTAAGGATTTTCACTTTTTATCTATAAACATATTATTTTTCTCTAGAAATTTGCAATGAAGGCACTAGGTAAAATCCATTATGGATATTTGATGAGGTTAAATTTATGAACATAAAATATTTTATTACAGCTTTTGCTACTTTCGCTTCAATCTCTATCGCTCAGGGTGCGAGTTTTTTGGCGTCCCAAAACCTTATACAGAAAGCATCTTCAGCTGTTCCTCCAATAGGTCTTTTTTCTGGTGAACAGCTTCGCAAGGTCTTATCTGAAGTTTTTCAAATAGAACTTTCTTGCACAAATAACAGCGAATTCATAACAGCAGCTAAGTTAGTACCTGTGTCACATTCTGGTAAAAAAAGAGGATATAATCCTAAAAAAGGACCAGGGAAAAGAGGACGGCCAAACCTATTTACACGAAGTCCAATGAGTTTTTAAAAAGTGAGAAAACAACACTGAGAGGTGTAACGTATGCTCGAAAAATGAAGAAAGGAGATATTATCACTTGAAAACAGGGGGGGAACTATTTGTTTAAAGGGTGTTGTGATTGTGCACGGTGAGAATGAAGAGGACTGTTTGGAAAGGATATGAGCAGGAAGATTTCAGTGAAAGAATAATACTGTATAATAGCAATCAGTCATTATAAAATTCATGGGTTTAGATGAATATAACCTAGAGATTTGGGGTTATTTTGTTATGCCGTAAATATCGTCATTTTAAGTGTGATTATATAAGGCATGTAAAACGCCTTGATAAGTGTTTTTAGAGTACGTGGTGGGATCAAGTGAAGGACTTGTCTATAGAACCTTTGGTTAAATGAATTACATGAATGGAAAGCTAAATGAAATCCACTCGACAAAAATCTGGACTATTTGCAGACAGGATCTGATAGGACGCTTTGTCCAAATCGAAGAGAAAACCAAGTATTTGTTTTAATGTTAAACTTTTGATCTTAGAGTGTTTCAAAGAATAAAACACCATTGAGGTGCACTTACGTGCGCTCGTTTTAAAGAAACATTTCTCAACGCTTCCAAGCCCATTTCGCGACGTCATTTATGAAGGGTATAATGGTAAACCCATTGAGTACCACCATCTTTATGCTTATGAAGGGGGCAAGTGTCGGCATTCATCACACACTTTGCTAGCTCTCAATATTGTGACAGCCTTTGGTATGTGAGATGATTTATAAGAGACGTTTTTAGTCCTTTCTTATACAGTTCTTATCCACACGGCTCTTCCTGCTTGCAACATGCAATCGGTTTGGAATGAGAGAATCTTACGATATTCGGGTTTCTTATTCAATATGCGAAATGATGAATTATGTTTATAATCAATCTATTGTTCGACTACAGAATTTATAAAATATTTTTTATTTGTCTATGATGCAATATCAGATATTTTTTCTGCCAAATTGTTTGCTCAATTAATGATTTTCAAAGCAAAGTTTGGTGTGAACACTTTAAGAAAGATCTCTCATCTTTTTTGCTTTAGGGAGAGTTTTAATATAGATGTCAGCATTTATCATACCAGTTGCCTGTCTTGAGGCATTTTTTACAGTTTCGTTTATAAAAGAGTATGAAATAGATAGCCTACAGATAAGATGAAACTCTGAAAAAGACTTTCTATGAGGTTGAGATAAGCAAAAAAATGGTAAATATTTAAAAACAATAAATGCCTAAAGTAAAAAAAGAGCAGGCAAGTTGCATGTGATCTTGTTTCAATTCGTGGATTATTGGAAGTCTTGTTTATGTGCGATACAAGTTTATTTGTAATATAAGCATCCTTTTTATGAAAAAAACAAATACATAGTCTTCACATTTGGTCATGCTAAGGATGAAGGTAAAAACATTATTTGTATAAATTTAAATAGAACGATTGCATTTGACTGTTCTTGATATTGAAAACATTCATAAGTGACATTTTTAGTTTTTTAACGGTTTCACATACTTGCTCGTTTGTAATGTATAGAGGGATGATTTTTGTTGCTTGAATATACAATGGTTTAAGATGAGAGCATTTGAATTTAATATAAAAGGATAATTTTTCATTAGACAAGAGCACATGCTTTCCACGGCGAGAACGCAGATATTTTTGAAAAATTTATAAAGAAGAGCAAATGTGACAAGAGAAAATCATTTGTGCATTGGCATAGTTCAATTCTTATTTATTAAGAGATCAAGCAATTCAGGATGTTTTCATTGGCTTTTTGTTTTTTTTATGAGTGTATCATTTTTGCTACAGATATCTGAAGTTTGGGCTCTATATGAAATGATGTGTTCAAATAAATATTCAGCTATGGAGAGAAAATATGAATATGAAATGGTTAATAACAGCTTCTGCTTTCGCTTTTGTTTCAGTTTCAGCGGCGCAAGCAGCAGATGTTATTGTTCCCCCAAGTCCAACACCTGTTGCTCCCGTTATTGTTGCTCCAACTTTTTCTTGGACAGGTTTCTACCTTGGTGGGCAACTTGGTGGTTTTTCGGGTAAAACGAAAATGGATATTCTCAGTAACGGAAAAAAGATTCCAGCGCCTGATGACCTTTTGCCTAAACTATCTGGTTTCATGGGTGGTCTTTACGCAGGTTCCAACGTTGATCTCGGCAATGGCCTTATTCTAGGTGTTGATACAGATATCATGTGGTCTAATAAAGATGACACGAAGACAGGAAACACATATGTTATTCTTCCAAATCACATAAATTATATTAAGAAGATATTAACAGAATCTGGAATTAGTATTGGTAAAGATGCGCTGGAACCTGGTGCTAAACGAACCCACAGTTTCACTTTTAAAGAAAAGTGGGCTGGTGCGACACGTGTACGTATTGGTTTTGCAGCTGAACGCATTATGCCTTATGTTGCTGGTGGTATCGCCTATACACAGCTTCAAGATAGTGCATCTATTTCAATAACAGGGAAAAATTCAGATAAAGTAATAGCTTCTGGTACCTTGTCTGATGAAACAAAGACCCTTGTTGGTTACACCCTTGGTGCTGGTGTTGATTTAGCAATGACCAATAACGTTATTGTTCGTGCGGAATATCGTTACTCTGATTTTGGTAAAAAGAAATTCTCAAATGATAAATATGAGACATCTTACAAAACCAATGATTTCCGTGTTGGTGTTGCTTACAAATTTTAACAGATGGTAAGTTAAATAACAGAGGCGCTGTCTTTGACAGCGCCTCTGTTATTCTCTGTTGCTATATTATCACGCAATACATAATTTATTGTGGATGTGGAAAGATATTATTCAGATTTTCTTAAAAAATCATAAACAATAATTACATTTAAAATCAATAAGTTATATATATATATATCTTTAGGTTTTTCGTGCAAAACGAAGCTATGGAGTGGTTTTGTCTTGGGCGATTTCTCCATTTTCTGTGACTGTATCATTTTTACTACAGCTTTTCTTTCTGTAATCTTGTAGCACTGTGCTCATAAATAAATTAGGAGCAAAGTTTATGAATATAAAATCTTTAGTAACAACTTCTGTTATCGCTATGGCAGCAGCTTCTGCAGCACAAGCTGCTGATGTTATCATCCCTCGTGAAACAGCCCCAGCAGTCATCTCAGCAGCCCCTTCATTTTCTTGGACAGGCTTTTATATCGGTGGTCAAGTTGGTAACTTTTCAGGTAAAGTTGATGTAGTTGATTCAGAAACAAAAAAGAAAATTACAGATAAAGACTGGACACCTAAGCCTTCTGGTTTCATGGGTGGTATCTATGTAGGTTCCAACGTAGATCTTGGTAATGGCCTCATTCTAGGTGTTGAAACCGATGCAGTCTGGGCAGATCGCGAAGATTCAAAAACGCATTCAGCAGTTATTGGGGATGCAAAGCTTCAAGCTTTTAAAAATGAGCTTACAGCTGCTGAAGCTACATTTGCTTCAGGAAAAAATATTGATAATGTCACGAAGGATGCCAAACGTGTAAAGGGCACCTCTATAAAAGAAAAGTGGTCTGGTGCTACACGTGTTCGCATTGGTTTTGCAGCAGTTGACCGCATTTTGCCTTATTTCGCTGGTGGTATTGCTTATACGCAGCTGCAGGTAGTCAATTCTCTTAAGGCGGAAGGAGCTGATGGTGCCGAAATCGCTTCTGCTAAATTGCGTGATCTATCAAAAACAATGGTTGGTTTCACTGCAGGTGGTGGTATTGACTTTGCAATGACAGACAATGTTCTGTTGCGTGCAGAATATCGTTACTCAGACTACGGTAAAAAAGCATTTGTAAAGGATGGGGATAAAATAGCTTATAAAACCAATGATTTCCGTGTTGGTGTTGCATACAAATTCTAATTTCGTAAAAAACGAAATAAACTTCCAAGAGGCTCTGTCAAAGACAGGGCCTCTATTATTTTCTGTTGTTATATTATTACTCACTCCATATTTATTGGAGATATAAAAATATTTTCATAAATGACAGACAAGAATTACATTCAAAATCGATAAATTAACTTACGAATTCTCGTACGGAGTGAAGTTAATAGCGTTGTAAAGTCATGCAGCGATTTTGTTTTGAGTGCATCCTCCATTTTCTGTGACTGTATCATTTTTACTACAGCTTTTCTTTCTGTAATCTTGTAGCACTGTGCTCATAAATAAATTAGGAGCAAAGTTTATGAATATAAAATCTTTAGTAACAACTTCTGTTATCGCTATAGCAGCAGCTTCTGCAGCACAAGCTGCTGATGTTATCATCCCTCATGAAACAGCCCCAGCAGTCATCGCAGCCCCTTCATTTTCTTGGACAGGCTTTTATATCGGTGGTCAGATTGGTGGTTTTTCAAGTAAAATTGACTTAAAAGATAAAGATACTTCAGTTTTTAAAGACTTATCACCTAAGCTTTCAGGTTTGATTGGCGGTTTTTATGCAGGATCTAACTTTGATCTTGGAAATGGCATTATACTAGGTGTTGAAACAGATATGATCTGGTCTGGCAAAAAGGATGTGCGAGTAGCTTCTGAAACTGTAACTCCTCCAGCTAGTGGAACTGAAACTCCTCCAGCTAGTGGAACTGAAACTCCTCCAGCTAGTGGAACTGAAACTCCTCCAGCTAGTGGAACTGAAACTCCTCCAGCTAGTGGAACTGAAACTGTAAAGAGTTTAAGTATTAGAAATGCAGGTGCACAAGAAGTTGTAGATGTATCAGAAGGTGTTGGTTTTAAACAGAAATGGGCTGGTGCTACGCGAGTACGTATTGGTTTTGCTGCTGCTGACCACATTATGCCTTATGTTGCTGGAGGTGTTGCCTATACACAGCTAGAGGCTGCTCATGGAGAAGTGAAGGTAGGTGATAAAACTTTTGTTTCAGGTTCATCTGATGAAACAGCAACAATGGTTGGTTTCACTATTGGTGGCGGTCTTGATTTTGCTGTGACTGATAATGTCCTGTTGCGTGCAGAATACCGTTACTCGGACTATGGTAAAAAGAAATTTTTTGCAAAAGAAAAAGAATATAATTTCAGAACCAATGACTTCCGTGTTGGTGTAGCTTACAAATTCTAATTTCGTCAACAACGAAATAAGCTTCCAAGAGGCTCTGTCAAAGACAGGGCCTCTATTATTTTCTGTTGTTATATTCCCATATTTATTGGGGGATGAAAAGATATTATTCAGATTTCTTTAAAAAGATTTTCATAAACAACAAGCAATAATTACGCGCTAAATCAATGACTTATACGTACTTGTAACTTACAATTTCTTGCAAAAAGTGAAGTTATGAAATGACTTTATCTTGCGTCATCTTTCGTTTCTTATGATTGTATCATTTTACTACAGCGTTTCTTTCTCTAATCATATAGCACCCTGCTCATAAATAAATGAGGAGAAAAGTTTACGAATATAAAATCTTTAGTCACAATTTCTATTATCGCTATCAGCAGCTTCTGCAGCACAAGCTGCTGATATTATCGTTCCTCGTGAAACAGCCCCAGCAGTTGTTATCACAGCCCCTTCATTTTCTTGGACAGATTTTTATTTCGGTGGTCAAGTTGGCAACTTTTCAAGTCAAAATTGATGTATTTTATTTAGAGACAAAAGAAAAAACTTCAGATAAAGATGGACTACCTAAGCCTTGAGGTTTCATAGGTGGTATTTATTTAGGTTCCAACATAGAACTTGGAAATGTCCTCAATTCTAGGTGTTGAAACCGATGCAGTCTGGATAGACCGAGGAGAAACGAAGACGGTCTCAAAGATTCTTGCGATTGATGAATTTAATGATTTTAATGATGAATTTGAAGATGCTGGTGTTGCATTGGTGTTGTTGTATTGGATGAAAATAAAAAGTTTCAAAAAGGTGACACAGCAGTGTGTCGCATTGGTTTAAAAGCAAAAAGGTCTGGTGAAACACGGGTTCGTGTAGGCTTTTTCGTCGCTGACCGCATTATGCCTTATGTTGCCGATGGTATTGCCTATGCGCAAATACAAGGTGTCGATAAAGTTTCAGAAACAAAAAAGTCGGGCAAAATGGTAAATAAAGTAAAGAAGTTTCTGCTACGATATTTGATAAAACAAAAACGATGGTAGGTTTCACCCTTGGTGGTGGTATAGATTTCTCTATGACAAATCATATTCTGCTTCGTGCGGAATACTGCTACTCAGACTTTGGTAAGAAGGAATTTAAAAAGGGTTACCCTAAACTAGGCTACAAAACCAATGACTTTCATGTAGGTGTAGCTTACAAGTTCTAATTTCATCAAAAGTGCGATTATGAATAAAAAGTATTAATAAAAAATTAAATTTTCAAGAGATCTTGACTTTGACAAAACTGCTGTTTTCTGGGCTTTTATTTATATGACTGTGACATTTTTACTACAGCTTTTCTATCTATAATCTTGTAAGGTCATTTTATAGTTAATTTAGGAGCAAAATTATGAATACAAAATATTTAATAGCAACTTCTGTTGCCGCTTTAATTTCAGCTTCTGCAGCACAAGCTGCTGATGTGATGATCCCTCATGAAGTCGCACCAGCAGTTATCGCAGCAGCACCTTCATTTTCTTGGACGGGTTTTTATCTTGGTGGTCAAGTTGGCAACTTTTCGAGTAAAACTAAAGTAACTATTCCAGGAGCAGATAAAGAGCTTTTCAAAAAAGATAACACACCTAGTCCTTCTGGTTTCATGGGTGGTATTTATGCCGGATCTAACGTAGACCTCGGAAATGGTCTCATTCTCGGTGTTGAAACCGATGCAGTTTGGGCAGACCGTGAAGAATCAAAAAAAGCCCGTGAATTGACGCTTACTGAAAAAGATGCAGCAAATTTTAATGATGCCCTTGAAAAAGCTAAGGTTGAATTAAAAGATCAGCAACAGTTTGAAAACGGTGACAAGGTAACAGAAACGCACAGTTACAAAGAAAAATGGTCTGGTGCGACACGCGTCCGTATCGGTTTTGCTGCTGTTGACCGGATTATGCCTTATGTTGCTGGTGGTATTGCCTATGCGCAGGTACAGGGCATTCAATCCGTTGCAGGAAAAGGAAAGAGAGCTAAAGTTGAGCAGAAAGCTGACGGGGATGAAAATGTGCCAGCTAAGCAAAGCATAGATTTGACTGGTGGTACTTGGGCTGATGACACGAAGACAATGCTTGGTTTCACTATTGGTGGTGGAGTTGACTTTGCAATGACAGACAACGTTCTTTTACGTGCAGAATACCGTTACTCCGATTTTGGTAAAAAGAAGTTTGCAAACGATACACGTGAATTCAATTACAAAACCAATGACTTCCGTGTAGGTGTTGCTTACAAATTCTAATTTCGTAAAAATGAAATTAGAAGCATAAAAAATACTAAGGCCTCGTTTAACGGGGCCTTTATTTTATTAGCTCTCTATTCTATATCTCTTAATCCCTTCTATTTTTATTTGTATCATTTTGTGCTATAAGACTTTAAAGAAAAAAGTTTTATATTATAGAGGGCGAATTGGTGGTATATATGGATTTTATAGCTACTGATTACATAAAATCTTATATCACGGCTATCATTTTACGCCTAAGAGAAAAGTATTCAATTAATCTCAGAAATAGGAAAAGATCATAACCAGTGACTAACTTTATTCTGCATATGCCAGATTAGAGCGAGCATATTGCGTATATCTGTTGGAGTAAGCTTTGGGAAATACAGTCTCATTGGGGAAGAATATGAAGATGTAAAGATAGAAACCAGTTTTCAACTTTATCATCTTCTTTTAATTTAGCTTTACGATTTTCAAAAGTATTTAGGGCAATGTCTTCTAAATAATGAAAATGAAGATGACGCATTGTCTTACGTTTTTGTTTATTGCATTCTTTTTATGGGATCACACTCCTCATGCAAAACAGAACGCCCCAAACGGAATACACTTGTTGTTGTGTATTCACACATTTGTTTTAAAGAAATATTTTCAAAGTACATAAAGCCCACTTCATGTCAGTATCCGTGAGTGATATAAGACGGTAAAACCTCCCAATGAAATAATATAAAATCTATAGAGCACCACTATCTTTACACTCTTAATAAAAAGAGCCAGCTAGCATCATCATACAACTTTGCCAGCCACCAATGTTGTGGACAGACCTTGGCTGTTAAAAGCGTTCATAAGAGGCATTTAAAATTCTTTTAATGTTTTTATCCGCAGACTGTTTCCGCTATCGAGAGATATGGTTTTGATTAATAAAACATGGAACAGGTTTTAAATGATAGAATCCTACAGTATTAGTTTTTTCATTCAATATGAAAACAATAAATTATCCTTATAAATTAAACCGATGTGTCATGATGAAGATATTTACGCAAAGAATCTAAAAGTTTTTTTGTGAGTGTTTGAATAAGTCCTTTGTTTTTCTTAATTTTAGATACAAAATACTATCGCTAAAGCACCAAAAGTAGATCATGTTGATAAATAGATGAAACTTTGATGGCGCTTGGTTTTAAAAAAGGCAACATTTGATTTCACTGTTTGCACAGGCATTGATTTTGCAATAACAGATGATAGTTTATTACATGCAGAATACGGTTATTCAGATTTCGGTAAAAAGAAATTTATAAAGAATATTATCATTAACAGTTATGCAAAAATTTAATGAAAATGAATCCAACTTTAAGACACATAATTCTAGTGTGATTTAGTTTACAAATTTTCATTGAATGCAAAATTAAAAGTTTAAGAAGCTTTATTTTCAAAAAATCTTTATTTTGTTGTGAGTGTGTTATTTTTGCTACAGATCTTTCAAAAAAGATGCTCTATATACATTTCATTTTGGATATTTGGAGAGATTTTATGAATACAAAACGTTTAATAACAGCATCTATTTTTTCTTTAATTTCAACGTCTACAGCGCTAGCTGCTGATGTTATGATTCCTCATCAACCAGCACCATCGACATCTTCTACTATTGTTGCTCCTACTTTTTCATGGACAGGTCTTTATTTAGGTGTCCAAGCTGGTGGTTTTTCGAGCAAATCTGATATGGCTCTTGTTGATCAAGAAAAGAATTTGCCACTAGATAAAGAGTTCTCTCCTAAACTTTCAGGTTTTGTAGGTGGTTTTTATGCAGGTTCTAATATTGATCTCGGTGATAACTTTATTTTTGGTGTCGATACGGATTTAATGATATCTGGTAAAAAACACACAAAGACAATTACCATAGGTGCAGCTGATAACACTACAGTAGAAAATGCAGTCGTAAGATCCCGCAGATCCACAAAACCACAAACGTCTCCAACTTCGCAAGCAGGAGCAGGAACAGGAACACAACAAAAAAACGCCCAAGGATCATCCGCAGGTGCAGGAGGTAAAACAGGAGGGACTCCAGCAGCAGGATCCTCGTCAGAAAAATCTGCTAAACCGCAAGCCGATCAAGTACCAGCTAAGCCAGCTGCAGGTCAACAACCACAAGCAGGAGCAGGAAAATCAAGTCAATCAGTGACAACTGGAAATTCTGGCAATACTAATCCAACATTATCATCACAAACACCATCTTCACCCCCAGCCTCACAAGCAGGAACAGGAGCACAAACACAAACACAAAAAACCGACTCAGCAGTATCTGCAGGTGCAGGAACTGCAACAGGAGGGGCTCCAGCAGCAGGATCCTCGTCAGAAAAATCTGCTGTAACGCAGTCCAGTTCAGCACCAGCTAAATCAGCAAGTGCAGCTCAACAGTCACAATCAGCAGCAGGACAATCAAATCAATCAGCAGCAGAAAGAACAGTACCGAGCGGAGGGACACTTGTACTCGCGAGATCAGGATCATCCTCTGAACCAGCAAAAGCTTCCAATGGAACAAGCGGAGCCCAAGGTCATCATAGTACTCATCATGGTAGCGGAAATGCTAATCCGCATGGTGCATCTCATGGAGGTGGGCATGGCTCTGGCGCTCATGCGCATGGTGCTGGTTCACATGCTTCTCGTTCTCATGGTGGACAGAATATGGCTGGACACGGTGCACAAAGTACACAAGCGGTGGATAAGAACAATTCCAGTGCATATGGTATAGAACAAATGAAAAAGCTGGCTTCTGAACTTGGTCTTGATCAAGAGGATGAAGTTGAAACTTTAAATCATACTTTCAAACAAAATTGGGGTGGTGCTACACGGGTACGTATTGGTTTTGCTGCTGATCGCTTTATGCCTTATCTTGCTGGCGGTATTGCTTATGGGCAGTTCCAAGACACTGTATCAATATCCGTTAAGGATGAGGATGGAAGAGTCGTTTCTTCTAAGAACTTAGCTGATGAAACAAAAACCATGATTGGTTACACACTTGGTGGTGGCGTTGATTTCTCGCTTCTGGATAATGTGATTGTACGTGCAGAATATCGTTACTCTGATTTTGGTAAAAAGAAATTTGCAAAGGAAAAACTTGAAGTTAACTACAAAACCAATGATTTCCGTGTTGGTGTAGCTTATAAATTCTAATTTTTAAAAGAGTAAATTTCTAAAAGGCTCCACTATTAGTGGAGCCTTTATTTTTTAAAAGATCAATTTTTGGTTTCTTTTCTTGTGAATTTCATGATAAAGCCCATAGAGTGTGATGATATATTTTCCTGATCGCTGCTTAATATGAATGATAAGCTCGGCTTTCCCTATAGATAAAAACCAGAGTTGCAGGGTTCAGGGAAGTTATGCAAAAATGAAATCGTAAAAGTGGACAGGAATATTTCACAATGACTGTGAAAAATGAAACAATAGATTATTCAAAAACTCTTTATCTCCCACAGACAAATTTTCCTATGCGTGCAGGGCTTCCGCAAAAAGAGCTTGAATTGATGGCGCGTTGGGAAAATATGGGGCTTTATGCGCAATTGCGCCAACAAGCAAAAGATCGTCCATTTTATATTCTTCATGATGGTCCACCTTATGCAAATGGTCATATTCATATCGGGCATGCTTTAAACAAAGTTCTAAAGGATGTGGTTGTCCGTTCATTCCAAATGCGCGGTTTTAATGCAAATTATGTACCTGGTTGGGATTGCCATGGGCTTCCAATTGAATGGAAAATTGAAGAAAAATATCGAGCACAAGGAAAAAATAAGGATGAGGTACCTCTTCACGAGTTTCGTCAAGAATGCCGTGAATTTGCACAGCATTGGGTAACCGTTCAAAGTGAAGAATTTAAACGCCTTGGTGTCGTGGGAGATTTTAACACGCCTTATACTACAATGGCTTTTCATGCAGAAGCACGCATTGCCAGTGAATTGATAAAATTTGCTATGTCAGATCAGATTTATCGTGGTTCCAAGCCGGTGATGTGGTCTGTTGTAGAGCGTACGGCTTTGGCAGAGGCTGAGATTGAATATCATGATCATGAATCAGAGGTGCTTTGGGTTAAGTTTCCTGTTTTTAAAGCAAATTCTGATGATTTATATGGTGCTTATGTCGTCATTTGGACAACAACACCGTGGACAATTCCTGCTAACCGTGCAGTGAGTTATTCTTCGCAGATTTCTTATGGTATTTACGAAGTTGAAAGTACTGAAAATGATTTTGGTCCTCAAGCTGGGGAAAAACTTCTCTTTGCTGATGCGTTAGCTATGAGTTGTGCAGAAAAAGCCAAACTTGTTTTGAAGCGTTTGCGTGTTATTTCTGCTGAAGAATTGAAAGCTCTTGTTCTTTCTCATCCACTCAAAGGTTTGGCTGGGGGGTATAACTTTAAAATTCCATTGTTTGATGGTTCGCACGTAACAGAGAGTGCTGGTACAGGTTTTGTTCATACAGCGCCAAGCCATGGGCGTGAGGACTTTGAAATTTGGAATGATTATAAGTCCTTACTGGAGCAAACGGGGATTGATTCATCTATACCGTTTCCTGTTGATGATGCAGGGTTCTATACGAAAGATGTTCCAGGTTTGGGACCAGATCGTGAAGGAGGACCTGCACGTATTATAGATGATAATGGAAAAATGGGTGATGCTAATAAAGAGGTCATTAACGCTTTAATTAAAGCAGATCGATTGTTTGCACGGGGGCGTTTAAAGCATTCCTATCCCCATAGTTGGCGTTCAAAAAAACCCGTTATTTTTCGCAATACACCGCAATGGTTTATTTCAATGGATAAAGATTTTGGGGATGGTTCAACTTTACGTAGTCGGGCTTTGGAAGCTGTTTCAAAAACGCGTTTTGTGCCGTCTTCTGGGCAAAACCGCCTAGCTTCTATGATAGAAGATCGTCCTGATTGGGTTCTTTCTCGTCAGCGTTCTTGGGGTGTTCCTATTTGTATTTTTGCGAATGAGGATGGTGTTATTCTAAAAGATGAAGGTGTGAACGAGCGTATTTTACGGGCTTTTGAAGCAGAAGGGGCAGATGCATGGTTTGCTGAAGGAGCACGTGAACGTTTTTTAGGTGAGCGTGCACATGAGCCTTGGGTACAGGTTTATGATATTTTGGATGTTTGGTTTGATTCTGGAGCAAGCCATAGCTTTGTGTTAGAAGATCGGGCTGATTTGAAATGGCCTGCTGATGTTTATTTTGAAGGTTCAGATCAACATCGCGGATGGTTCCAATCTTCTCTTTTGGAAAGCTGTGGTACGCGTGCTTGCTCTCCCTATAAGGCAGTGATCACACATGGTTTTACTTTGGATGAGAATGGTAAGAAAATGTCTAAATCTTTAGGCAATACGGTTGTTCCACAAGAGATCATTAAAACATCTGGAGCTGATATTTTTCGTCTCTGGGTTATGACAACTGATTATTGGGAAGATCAGCGTTTAGGCAAAAAAATCCTTCAAACAAATGTGGATTCATATCGTAAACTACGCAATGCAATTCGTTGGATGCTTGGAACTTTAGCGTATGATGATGGAGAAGAAATATCTTATGGCGCACTGCCGGATCTTGAAAAATTTATATTGCATAGGCTTTTTGAACTTGATCAGTTGATTAATCGCGCTTACGATGAATTTGATTTTAAAAAGATTATGCGTGCATTATTGGATTTTTCAATCATTGAGTTATCGGCATTTTATTTTGATATCCGCAAGGATTCTCTTTATTGTGATGCGCCTTCATCAAAAAAACGCAAGTCTTCCTTGCAGGTTGTCCGTGAGATTTTTGAGCGTATGGTAACATGGCTTGCTCCAATGTTGCCTTTTACTATGGAGGAAGCTTGGTTAGAGCGTTACCCAGAAAGCCAATCGGTGCATTTAGAACAATTTCGCTCTGTACCAGAAGAATGGCAAAATCAATCTTTGTCTGAGCGTTGGAAAAAAATTCGGCAGGTCCGTAAAGTTGTTACAGGTGCTTTAGAGCTTGAACGCGTTGATAAGCGTATTGGATCCTCGTTAGAAGCCGCTCCTGTTGTTTTTATTTCCAATCCGGCTTTACGAGAAGCATTAGAAAATGTGGATATGGCGGAGATCTGTATTACCAGTGAACTCACAATTACGCAGGATACAATACCTTCCGATGCTTTTACTTTGAATGATGTTGAAGGTGTTGGTGTATATCCAGAGAAGGCATTAGGAAAAAAATGTGCTCGATCATGGCGTTATACACAAGATGTTGGGAGTGATCCTGCTTATCCGGATGTATCTGCTCGTGATGCAGCTGCTTTGCGGGAATTGCAGATTCTTGGCAAGATTTAAAATTTTAGATCAAAGGAAAGAAATGCAAGTAAATTTCTCATATTGATGAATATAGTTTTTTGTGGTACGAGAAAGATTCCGTTGTTTTATCTGCAGGGGGGAAATTTGTGTATGGAACGTTCTCTCATAAATAACGGGAATGTTAATTAGCCATATACTTAGGAAATGGAATAGGCAGTGAGAAAACGTGAAATAAAAATATTTCCAATAGGAATTTTAGGGATGTGCTTTGTTTTAACGGGATGCAATTTATCCGCTCCTACCTATGGTACCGATAAACCAGTTTCAATCCAGTTTTTTGAAGATGTTGCTAATATTACTTCATTAACACCAACAAATAACAGCAGCCAGATTGTTATGAAACCTCATCCAAAGCTTGTAATACCAAGCCCTGGTTCGCGCAGATTTTTGCCGGTGCCACAACAAGATAGATCTGTCAATGAAATAGCAGCATCGAAGAAGCATCAAGGAAATACGTCTTTTCCTCACAAAGGATCGTCAGTTAATGGCGCTGGTTCAGAAAACCCTTCACAGTTGAATGCGAAGCAACGACAGGAATATTTACGTCGTCAGAGAGCACAAGTTGGAAGTTCAAAATACCGTCGCTATCTCACTGAACCACCTTTAAGTTATCGCCAACCGGCAAAAACCGCACCTATTGGTCGATAGGGAAAAGACAAAATATTTAAAGTAAAGAATTTTTCTAATTACTTATGATACCAAGCTCTCATTCTCGCGCAGTTATAATGCTGTTGTAGGAGGGGTGTTATTCTCATGAAATAGCAATATGACAACAGCATCGAGAGAGTCCTTATGCGTTTCCTAACACGAAACATTTCTCAAGCTCATTTTACAACATCGCTCATGTGGATAGTATAACGTAAAATCTATTGTGCTCCAATATCTTTATGCTTAGGAAGGAGAAAACTGATACTATCATTTTATTTTCCAAACTCCAATGTTGCGACAATTCTTGCATTTGAGAGCCTTCATAAGAGACATTTTTAGTCTTTTCTAAAACGTTCTTTATCCAGAAGATAATCCCGCTTATGATGTGCAAGAAAGTAACTTTTATTGCTTCAATGTAATTTGAAATGAGAGTATATCTACGATATTTTGGACTTTATATTTTATATACAAAATAATGAATTATTCTTATGAGTGAATGTATTATCTAATAGAAGCAATATTCAGCATTAAAAAAGAGAAAAAATGCTTCGAAATGGCTTTTGCTATATATATATCAGAGGAATTAATAGTCTTTTTTTGAGAAATAGGATAGTTTTTAAAGAGTGAAAATTATGGAAGAAGAATTGTTTTTAGTATCGCTTTTGTATAAAAAAATCTTTAAGTAATTGAGCAGCTTCTTTTTCTTTAAAACCAGAATAAATCTCAGGTTTGTGATGACAGGTTGGTTGCTGATAAAAACGAGGACCATTTTCTATAGCCCCCCCTTTGGGATCATTTGTTGCGTAATAGAGACGTCGTATGCGTGCAAATGAAATGGCAGCAGCACACATAGCACAAGGCTCAAGTGTTACATAAAGATCGCAATCAGGAAGCCTTTCGCTTTGCAATGTTTCGCAAGCCATACGGATTGCGCGCATTTCTGCGTGTCCTGTAGGGTCATATGCAGATTTTATAAAGTTACCAGCGCGTGCAATGATAGCTTTTCCACGTGTAATGACAGCGCCTACGGGAACTTCATCTTTTTTTGCAGCCCATTGCGCTTCTAAAAGGGCTATTTCCATGGGCGTCAAAGTCATCATATTCTTTCTACTGAAGGTATAGAAAATCTAAAGGTTATCTCGATAAGAAATGTGATGGAATGAATAATTTATTACGCTTTTATAATGAAAGGAATACCTCTATTTTTTAAAGTGTTTAAAACAAACGTGCAAGTCAACAAATACATTATTGTCGTTAAAGGATAGAAAATGATAAATGATTATGCTACTTCCTCTTTCAGGATAAGCGGTATGGTGCATGTGAATAATTTTCTGAACATACTGGCAAAGATTGGTTTGAAACGCAAATGAATGAAAATAATGAGAGTGAACGAATTGCTAAAAGGTTAGCGCGTGCTGGTGTTGCTTCGCGTCGAGATGCAGAAATGATGATTGTTGCAGGTCGCATTTCTGTAAATGGTACGGTCGTGACAACGCCTGCTTTTAATGTTAGCCGCTCTGATGTTATTAAAGTTGATGGCAAACCTTTACCTCCTATAGAACGAACGCGTTTATGGCTTTACCATAAGCCAGCAGGCCTTGTCACCACGAACCGTGATCCTGAAGGCAGACCTACAGTATTTAGTAATTTACCAAAAGGAATGCCGCGTGTTCTTTCTGTTGGAAGGCTTGACATTAACACGGAAGGGCTTTTGCTTTTAACTAATGATGGTGGCTTAGCGCGTGTATTAGAGCTTCCTGTAACAGGATGGGTCCGCAAATATCGCGTCCGTGCTCATGGAAGAGTAAAGAAGAGCGCGCTGGATAACCTTAAAAATGGTATTGCGATTAATGGCATTTTTTATGGTTCGATTGAAGCATCAATTGAACGTGAACAAGGATCTAATATATGGCTTTCTGTCGCTTTGCGTGAAGGAAAAAATCGTGAAATAAAGAATGTTTTAGGGGCGTTGGGATTATCAGTTAATCGATTAATACGTGTATCTTATGGTCCATTTCATCTCTCTGATTTAGAAGAAGGAGCCGTGCAAGAGTTAAAAGGGCGGATGTTACGAGATCAGTTGGGGGAGCGTTTGATTATGCAAGCCAATGCAGATTTTGATGCTCCTATTCTTAAGCCATTTTCAAATTCTGCAGTTGTTGCAGAAAAGCAAAGCCAAAAAGATCTTTCTGTTGCAAATGATGGTTGGGTTTTCTCAAGTGAAAGGGCGATACGGCGCCGACCAAGAGATGATTCTGTTGAACATAGTCGTGCACGATTAAGTGCAAAGTCTCATGAGAATGTAAAGAAGGAAAAAAGTGAGGAAGGAAAAGCAGAGCGTTTTCTACCGCGTTCTCGCCGTGCTAATGTTTGGATGGCTCCTGGTGCACGTCCGCAGAGTACACGTAGAAAGCCTTCTTATAGTGAGGAGAAATCGCATGATCATAAGAGCGATTTGGATGGTAGAAAATCCTTTCATCGAGGCAAGGAAAAACTAAAAGAAAGTCCGTCACACAAAGAGAAGAGGGGAAGTTTTGTTCAAAAACGTGGCAAAACATCTTATGACGAGACGCATCCCTCTGGTAAGAAAGATCGCTTTTTCAAGGATAAAGAGAAAATGATAAAAAGTGGACATGAGGAGCATTCTTTTGAGAGAAAGAAAAAGGTAAAATCGTTTGGTGATGCTATGAAAAAATCTAAACCACATAGGGATGGTGCAAAAACTTCGAAGCGATTTGGAGGTTCACGTGCGGATCATAGGCGGTAAATTTGCTGGGCGTGTTTTGTTTTCGCCTGTTAATCAGTCGATTCGCCCAACGAGTGATCGTACACGTGAAAGCCTTTTTAATATTCTTTCTAGCCGTGAAGAACAATTTTGGACCAATAAACGTATTCTTGATCTTTTTGCTGGTACTGGTGCTTTAGGCATCGAAGCACTTTCACGTGGAGCAAAGGCGGCTGTTTTTGTTGAAAACTCGGTTGAGGGACGTGGGTTGCTTCAAAAAAATATAGAAGCCTTTGAATTACAGTCGATAGGACGGATTTTGCGTCGTGATGCGACAAAACTTGGCAATATTGGCACAATGCTTCCATTTGATGTTATCTGCGCTGATCCTCCCTATAGCCGTTGTTTAGGTGAACGTGCTTTCGTAGAAGCTTTGCGAGGAGGGTGGGCAAAAGCTGATACACTCTTCATACTTGAAGAAAAGAAAGATACAATGATTCATTTACCCGACGTCTTTTATCTAGACGATGAGCGTTTTTATGGTGAGACAGCAATACGTCTCTATAAATTACGATCGCTTACATTTTGAGAAAGTTCTTGTTTTTATCCGGTAGGATGAAAAAATGCTTCTTTACAGTTTTCTTCATTTTATATGGTTTTTAAAAGGTTACGGAGAAAGTAAATAAAAGATTCTAATGTTAAAGGAATTGATGAATTTTGATTTCATTATGTTTTTTGTCTGAATCTCTCATTTTTTTGAAGTTTTTTATAGCCCCAAGAGCGAGTCTTTTACAATATACGCCCTTTAATATAGAGGGGCCATCTGTTCTTCTGTCTAGCCAAAAATTGCTTTGAGGTGTAATGCTATTGGACCTAAATTAGCAGTATGTATTGCTGCTAATTTTTGTAAGTTATATGCTGATTTGTTAATTTCAGCTACATTAAAAGTGAAAAGCATTATCAAAGCTTTAGTGTATTATTAGCTTTACTACCGATGAATGTTTTTTCTCCAATAGGATACATATTTCACGACAACAGTTATGATACCTTTTTGTCTAATTTCTTTCGGCTGAACATTAATCATCAACATCTCATTAGCAGCTGAAAGCTTTCAACTATGCAGTCTGCATTTATATCCTAAATAGTACGTAACTTTTATCTTTATTATTGTATGAACTTAAAACAGATATTTTCTATTTAAGGTAGACAATAGTGTTCATTTATACTGAATATTTGTGTGTTTATTTTATTAATATCGCTTGTTGAGTTAATCATTATATATTAAGTAAATCTGAAAGTATTAAGTGTGTTATCGTTATTACATTTTTAAGAATAATTTTTATATTATTCTTAAGCAATAAAACTAAATGATTTCTAAAACAGGGAAGATTATCATGTTTAAATGGATATATAGCGAAGAAATTAACACAGAAGCGAGTGCTGAGCAAATTTGGGCTATATGGGAAGATGTGGCATCATGGCCTTGCTGGGATAGTGAACTTGAGTGGGTAGAACTTTCTGGTCCTTTCAAAAAAGGGGCTACAGGACGCATGAAACCTAAAAAGGGACCTACAGTAACTTTTACACTTGATAAAGTTATAAAAAATGTTTTCTTTTCTGATTATGCTAAACTGCCTCTTACTCACATAAGTTTTGATCATGAATATATTTGTTCAAAAAAATCTGATTCTTCAAATAACAAAATTCGCCATACTGTAACCATGTCTGGTTTACTTTCTCCTTTCTTTGGAATGGTTATTGGGTCAAAAATTAAGTTACACCTTCGTGATGCAATGATTGAAATGAGCAGACGTGCTCTTATTGAAAACAAAATCATCTCGTAAGGGGGTGCATTTATAAAGAAGTTAATACCTTTACAAAGGCGCAGAAATCTTAGCCTTGTTAGAATGAAATCAGTTATGAGTGTATAGCAAATCGATGAGCTATGGTGTGGTTTTTCATTAGTCGTTGAAATCGAGTCAAATCATCTGAGAAAATTAATTTTGCATCAAAGATCTTATAAGAGTCATTGAATTTTATTCAATATATAAAAGCTTATGAGGTGCGCATTTTTACTGAAAATAAAGAAAGTTGTAGAAGCTTCTGCTCTTGTGAATCTGTAGGTCGATATTGTCATGATATTTGCCAGTTTCTAGTATTGCGATAGTTTTTGATTTGAGAGCCTTGATAAAAGGCATTTTGACTTCTTCTTAAATAGTTTTTATCAACATTACCTCTATTCATGATGTGAGAGCGAATAGTTGTGATTTCCTCAACATAAATAAGTTTAAAATGGAGAAAATTTAATGATATTTGATTCTTTTATGCAAATTACAAAACGATCAATTATAATTATAAATCAAAGTGTTTTTTTGATTAAAAGATGATGACGTTCTAAAGAGTACAGCTTTAAAAGGCTCTAAAGGATAAATAAGCTCACTCTTAATTTCCGTAAAATTAATTTCGTATCATTGTATATATTTGGTTTAAATGTTTAAAAAAGCGATTTTTTTAAATGCGTACATATATCCTAGTTTCTGCAAATATTTTTGTATCTGTTAAAACAATTATGAGCGATAAACTTGTCAAAATTAATTGGAAGAATACGCTTATTACAAATTGAATTGAAAGATAGATACAATGTTGAGTTTTATATAAAAGCTTTATTGATTATCGTTTTATGACAGTATTACACTTCTTTATTTTTTAATGGAGGGGAAAGAGTATAGTTCTTAAATCAAAATCTATCTAGTATCTTAGAATTTTTGTTTCAGGAAAAAGAAGTCGGTCAAATTATGCCTGTTTAATAACAAAATAATCGATTAAGGATGACGCATGAAAAAATGAGATGCTCTCGATTAGACGCATTAGAAACGAGAGAGAATGTTATGATTATAACTTATTTCTGATAAATATAAAAAATGAGTTCTTTGTGATACCACGTCCATGAGGGTAAAGAAGTTTATGACTGCTCATTTTGTTGAAACCATAATGAAAGGAAAAATTTTTTATTCCGTTTATGTTTTTTGTTTACAAGATTGCCATCTTATTATGAGAGAGTTTATAGAAGCAAAGAAGTATACACAAATATAAGGCATTTTCTTGATTCTTGCTTGGAAATTAAAGAATGCTATAGGAATAAAGGAAGTTGTTTGACTATCCAGAGGACATAAGGTTTGTGACTTAAGTCGTTTTATGCTTTTCGAATTTTTGAGGATTTTGACTTAAATTCAAGTGTTATTGCTAGGTCGTTTGTTGATTGCCAAGTTTTCGGTTGATTTGATTATCAGTACAGATTGGGTTATCTAAAATGATAAGGGGCAATGAGAAATCTTGAAACTAAAGAAATTTTACGACATATTGCGTCTTTTCATAAAGAAGCTAAAAAGGAAATTATTCGATGCATTAAAAGAAAAAATGCATGAAATGTGCGTAATTTTATGAATAAACATACAAGAGTTATATTCTGATTTATATAAAATTGTCAGAGTGCTTATCAATGTAAATAATAAAATATTTCAGGGAGTCTATAATGACTGACAAAAACCAGATTGAGAAAGCTGTTTCACTGGTTGAAGCAGCAAGGCGTTCTGGGGCAGATGCTGCTGATGCCGTTATTGTTCATGCTCATTCTACCAGTGTATCAGTTCGTTTTGGGAAAGTCGAATCAACAGAAGCAGCAGAGAGCAATGATTTTACTCTAAGGGTTTTTGTTGGAAAAAAAGTAGCAAGTGTTTCTGCTAATTTAGCGTCTTATCCGCAAGAACTTGCGGAACGTGCTGTTGCGATGGCTAAAGCTTCTCCCGATAGTTTATTTGAAGGTTTGGCAGATAAAGAGTGTTTGGTTAAGTCTCCTAAAGATCTTGATCTTTTTGATGATTTTGTGCCAAGCAGTCATTTTTTAACAGAAGATGCTTTAAAAACAGAGGCAGCAGCTCTTGATGTTAAAGGTGTAAGTAATTCTGGTGGCGCTGCAACAGCTTATGGTCGGAGTGGGTTTATTCTTGTGACCAGCGATGGTTTTTGTGGAGCCTATCGCTCCAGTTGCTTTTCACGTTCTTGTAGTGCTCTTGCAGGTGAAGGCACACAAATGGAGCGGGATTATGATTATACAACAGCCTTACATTTTTCTGATTTAGAGGCAGCAGAAACTGTTGGAAAGAATGCAGGGTTTGGTGCTGTCCGACGTTTGGGTGCAGTTCGTGCGGCGACTGGGGGCGTTGATGTTATTTTTAATCCGCGTACGGCTCGCGGAATTGCAGGGCATATCGCATCTATGGTCAATGGAGCCTCTGTAGCTCGTAAAACAAGTCTTTTACAGAATTTCCTAGGCAAGGAAGTGATGAAGCCTAATGTTAATGTAACCGATCAACCTTTGCGATTACGTGGAAATGCTTCTCATCCTTTTGATGGAGAAGGGGTAGAGGGGCAAACACTCAATATTATTGAAAATGGTATTTTAAAAAATTGGCTTCTTTCATCATCTACAGCACGTGAATTGGGACTTAAAACAAATGGACACGGTGTGCGTTCGGCATCATTAGTGCAGCCGACAAGTACAAATTTTGCAATTGAACCGGGTTTAGTATCGCCTTGCGATATGATAAAAGATTTGCGAAATGGATTTTATGTGACCGAATTATTCGGTCACGGCATTGATTTTATTACTGGTCAGTATAGTCGTGGGGCTTCCGGTTTTTGGATTGAAAATGGTGAAATTGCTTATCCGGTGAGTGAAGTAACGCTAGGTTCTGATTTGCTTCATATGTTAGCACATTTAACACCTGCCAATGATATTGATCGGCGTTATGGTACGGCGGCTCCAACATTGTTAATTGAAGGGATGACACTTGCAGGAAAATAACACGCATCATTCTTCTGATTTAAATCTTTTGCGGGATGTTTGTCGAGAGGCAGGAGATTTAGCAATGCGGTATTTTGGATGCACGTTGGATGTTTGGATTAAAGAGGGGAATTCACCGGTCAGTGAGGCAGATTTTGCTGTTGATCATTTTTTGAAAGAGAAGCTTCTTGGAGCGCGTCCAAATTATGGATGGATTTCAGAAGAAACAAAAGATAATCGAGAACAACAAGATTATGAACGCTCCTTTGTGGTTGATCCTATTGATGGAACACGAGGTTTTCTTTCTGGCAGTCCTTATTGGTGTATTTCGGTTGCCATTATTGAGAATGGGCGTCCTATTGTGGGCGTTCTACAATGTCCGGCTCAAGGAGATATTTATGCAGCTGTAACGGGTGGAGGGGCAACATTAAATGGGATAAAACTTCCTCGTTTAGCCTCGGGGGGGTATCGAAAATATAAAATTTCGCTTGATAAATCGCTCGCAAAAAAATTACCAGATGATTTTCTCAATCGAGTTATTCTTTACCATTATCTTCCTTCTCTTGCTTATCGTATTGTTCTTGTTGCTCAAGATGAAATTGATATCGTATTAGTTCGTCCAAATTGTCATGAATGGGATATTGCCGCTGCTGATCTTATTTTGCAGGAGTGTGGAGGGTGTTTTTTATCGCTTGATGCCCCTTTACTATCTTATGGAATTGAACCTTACCAATATGGACTTTTAATTGCTGGTAAAAATAATTGCTGTCAAGATATGATAGATGTTGTTCGTCAAACAAAGTTAGTTTAATCACGTAAAAGCGCGCTAAAATAATCTAAATGATATGGAGGCACATATGACTGAAACCAACGAAAAAAAACAATATTTATATCTTGTATTTGGTGGGGAATTAAAAAATCTTAACAGTAATCAATTTAAGAATCCTGATGATTTAGATGTGGTTGGTATTTTCTCGGATTATCAATCCGCTCAAGAAGCATGGCAGGCAAAAGCACAAAGCAGTGTAGATAATGCATTACAACGTTATTGCATTGTAGATTTGCATCAGTTTCTTGATGCTGAGTTAGGCGATGCAGAGTAAAGCTTGAATATTTGGTCATTATAGCCTGTAGATTGCTTCACGCTTTTGTTTAATCGTCCTTTCCATAGGTACGTTCTTCGGGTAAAATAGAATGCCGTAAAAAAAGAATATGCTTGTTGTTTAAAATTCATATGTTTTCTTAATGAAACATCTTTCAAGGCACCCAAGCACATTCCATAATGGTGTCCGTGCAAGTTATAAAATCCATTGTTGCACCACCATCTTTACGCTTAATAAAAATGCAAGACAGTTCTATTAACCTATTTACAACAGCAATATTATCATGACGAGCTATCACTCGAAGTTTATGATTATATTGTGAATAGTCACTCTGCTTTTGAATGGAGTATGAAACATTAATGCGTTCAGATTAATAAAAAGAGTAGCATTATTAATGATACCAATTACTACTCCGTTGAGATTATTAGCACTCCCTACTTATCCATTGGAATTTTTCCAACAAGTTATCACTATAAGCTTAGAAACCATGAAAGTCGTTAGAAACTTACCAAAATTAGAAACTTAGAAAAACTGAATAGATTGATGAAGTTAACTTACCTCATAAGTTTTTTTGAGTACTCGTTTAAAACTACAATCTATAAATTAATCATTTTGTGTTGATTATACACAATCTTAAAAGGAATAATACACCATGCGATCTCCTGAAAAGAGAGGATTTAAAATTTTGAAAACTCTTATTTAAATTGCTTTAAGACTTTTAAGAAATTTTCTATTAAACAAGATTAGATTTTTCTGGATTACCTTTAAGAGATTATATCACAATTTAAAATGAGAACTTTATACCGTTCAAAAGTTTTTTTAAGATTAGTTTTACATATTCATTTTATTGAAATGAAATCATAGAGATTAGGCTTTTTTAAAACATATTTTATTTGTTGGATTTATATAGGTTATAATATTTATATGGATTATTTTTTGAAAAATTGATAATACATAATATATGTAAAAATAAGTTTTTTCTCTAAAATACCAACGTGCAAAATTCAAAGTTTTACTAAAATCATAAGAAGTATTTATTCAGTGAGCTGAAAAAAATTGATACAATCTATGTTATAGGTTGTATGATATTTATCATTTATATTTTCAAAATTATAATCGACTGAAATGTAGCTTTGTTATTTTTTGAGTAAGATTTTTTATAGGGTGCAGAATGAAGTGATAAAATCCATATAAGTGACAAAGTTTCATTAAAAGAGATTTAAATAACGTGTATAGGTTATCTTTATAGGAAAATTTTAAAAAAAATATGGCGATAAAATTACGTTTTTTGTCCTTTATGTATTGAATTTTCTCATGGGTGAAGCGTTTTTTATTCAAGATATGGATGATATTAAAAAAATATGGATGTAACTAATAGTGTGAATTTTTTAACAAAATAAGCATATAGATATCTTAAAATAGCTGGAAGAGGTGATTTTAAATGGTAGAATTAAAGGCACATACGGCTCTTTTAAGCTATCGGATGATTGGTTTTTGCTTATGTCCTGTTATTCCTTTTTATTTGTTCTTCCGTGCTATTCGTGGAAAAGAAGAGTGGTGTCGCAAAAAAGAGCGTTTAGGTAAAAGTTCTCATGTACGCCCCCAAGGTTCGTTAGTTTGGTTGCATGCAGCAAGTGTTGGAGAAACACTTGCACTTGTCCCACTTATAAATTATATTTTATCATTGAAAATCAATGTGTTAATGACGACAGGGACTGTGACATCTTCTACTCTTGTGAAAAAACATTTTGGTAATAGGTTGATTCATCAATATGCTCCTTTGGATTTAGATTTTGCAGTGCGCCGTTTTATTAGTCATTGGAAGCCTGATCTCGCCTTGATTTGTGAATCAGAAATTTGGCCTCTTCGTATTAAAGAACTTGCAAAAATGCGTATTCCGCAGATTTTGGTTAATGCCCATATGTCTGAACGTTCTTTTAAAGCTTGGCAAAAACGACGCGTTCTTGCCAAACATATTTTTAAGGATATTGATTTGGCGATTGGTCAAAACGAAAGAGATGTAGCTTATTACCATACACTTGGCGTAAAATCTGTTACGTTTTCTGGGAATCTCAAGGCTGATGTTGTTCTGGTTGAAAATCAAGCATTGCTTGCACGTTATCGTAATGCAATCGGCAATCGCCCAGTTTGGGCAGCTGTTTCAACGCATGAAGGGGAAGAGGAGATTGCTTTTGAGGTCCATAAGATTGTTAAAAATTATTTGCCAGATTTATTAACAATTATTGTGCCTCGTCATCCTGAACGTTCAGAAGATCTTATCAGAAAATGCGATAATAAGGGGTTGCGTTTTATTCGGAGGAGTAGAGATGCTGTTCCAAACATGAATACCGATATTTTATGGGGAGATACAATTGGAGAAATGGGGCTTTTTCTTCGCTTATCGAAAGTTTCTTTCGTTGGTAAGTCGTTATGTGGAAATGGTGGACACAATCCATTGGAATTGGCTTTGCTTGGTTCTGCTATTTTGACAGGGCCCCATGTTTCAAATTTTCAAGAGATGTTCGAACAATTTTTAACGCATGATGCAGCATATATAGTTCAAGATACAAAACAGCTTGCTATTCAGGTGTATAAGCTTTTAACAAATGAAACATTGCGACAAGAAATGGTTGATAAGGCTCATGAAGTGGCGACAGATATGGCAGGTGCACTTGAGCGCACATTAAAGACTTTAGATCCATTTTTACAACCCCTTGTAATACAAACGGGTTTACGTCAGCGTCAGGGTAGATATGCATATTAGCGCCCCCCATTTTTGGTGGAAAAATAAAAGCTTTTTGCGTTTTGTATTAGCTCCAGTTTCATGGGGGTATGGTTATTTTTCAAGTCGTTTTATGACAAGACAGCCTTCCGTGATTGATTTGCCAGTTTTGTGTATTGGAAATTTTACATGTGGCGGTGCGGGTAAAACGCCGGTTGTTATTGCTTTTAGCAAAGTGGCTAAAGAACTTGGTTTCGTACCTGGTATTGTATCACGTGGTTATGGTGGATCAGTTAAAGGGGTACATCTTGTAAATGAGAAATATGATACTCCACACAATGTTGGAGATGAGGCACTTTTACTTGCACAGCATGCTTTTGTAGCTGTATCACCTAATCGTTATGCAGCGGCACAACGGCTTAAGCAAGAGGGATGTAATCTTATTTTAATGGATGACGGATTTCAAAGTCGCCGTCTTTATATGGATTATACGTTACTCGTTGTTGATGCGATGCGCGGTTTTGGTAATGGAGCTGTCTTTCCAGCAGGACCTTTGCGCGTACCATTAAAAACGCAGTTTTCTTTTATGGATAGTGTTTTATTGATTGGTCATTCCGATGCGCCTGATAATGTTTCTTTTCTTGTTTCTCGTACTGGAAAGCCTTTATATCGTGCTCATCTTAAAGCCATTGCCTCTGATGAGGTTTCAGGAAAATCATTTTTGGCATTTGCCGGTATTGGCAATCCAGATAAATTTTTTAAATCTATTAAAGAATTATCTGGTCATGTGGTGCAAACTTACATGTATCCAGACCACTATTTTTTCACAGATAAAAATTTAAAAAGCCTTATACAAAAGGCTAAAATGCACAATTTATGGCTAGCAACAACAGCTAAAGATTATATCCGTATACAGACAATTCACACGCAAAAAGATTTGAAAAATCTTATTGTCTTTGATGTGAATGTTGATTTTGTTCAAAAAGATTTCTGTCGTATGGTCCTTGAGGAGGTCATGAGCCGCTTTAGAAAACGTTCCCTTGAATTTTTTTGTCTAAAAGGTAAAGGCTAAATTTATAGCTTTCGAGGGTTTATTTTTCTTTTGTTTTTAACAATTGCTTGAGATATGGGTTGCACTCAAGTTCGCGCTGATAGGAGATTTCACAACTAGCATATGCTTCTTGACGGTGATGATTCCAATATTTTAAATCATCTATAGGGATTTTTTGTCCGCTAACAGCACAAATGGTATAGGAACCATATTCTATAATGTCATATCCATTATTAGAATAATGAATTTTTGCTTCGCGTTCACTATCGGAAAACATTATAATTCCTTTTACTGATACAAGAGATTCAAGAAAAGTGCCATAAGATATATTATAAAGTCGAGAGTTAATTTAAAAATATTTTTCTTGTCAAAATAGTTAAGAGTTTATTTTCTGCCAAATAGCCGTTCTATATCTGCCAATTTGAGTTCAATATAAGTAGGGCGTCCATGATTACATGTACTTGTATTGGGTATTGCCTCCATTTGTCGTAACAGTGTGTTCATTTCTTCGGGGCGTAAAAGGCGCCCTGACCGTATTGAACCGTGACAAGCCATCGTTGCTGCAACATAATCAAGCATTGCTTTTAAATTGTTTGTTGTATCATACTCAGCGGCTTCATCTGCAAGATCTTTAATAAGGGCTTGGACGTTGATTTCTCCTAACATGGAAGGTGTTTCACGCACAACAATTGCTCCTGGTCCAAATGGTTCTATTCCTAATCCAAATTTTTGCAAAGCATCTTTATGCGTTAAAAGGCATGTTGCATCCTCTTCAGAGAGTTCTACAATTTCAGGAATAAGTAATAACTGTGAAGGAAGCGGTTTGGAATAAAGTGCATTTTTGAGTGCTTCATAAACCAATCGTTCGTGAGCTGCATGCTGATCGACAATGATCAAACTATCTTGTGTTTGGGCGATAATATAGTTTTTATGGATTTGTGCTCTGGCCGCTCCTAATGGATAAGATAACTCTTCTGATGAAGATGTAGTGTTTGGAATGTATGTATCCCCACTTGGTATATTTAAGCCCTCCATAATAGGAGTAGCATCTTCTTTTAAACCAAAAGAACTAGTAATATCCAATGGTTTGTGAACCATTGAAGCAGCGGCAAAATGATGAGGTTGTGGGCTATAAGAAGAGGACTGGTGCGTGTTCTTAAAATTGCCTAACGGTTGTTGTGCCAATGGTTTTTGTATTTGAAATGCAGCTAGCGTTGCTTCAGAACGGGTTGAAGTAGGACGAATACCAGATTGCTGTAATGCTTCACGAATAGCTCCAACGATCAAACCACGAATTAATCCTGGATCACGGAATCGTACATCAGCTTTGGCTGGATGTACATTAACATCTACCTCAGCAGGTGGGAGATCAATAAAAAGAATAGCGACAGGATAACGATCTCGTGTCATCACATCAGCATAAGCGCCTCGGATAGCGCCCCATAGAAATTTATCACGCACGGGACGCCCATTAACATAAGCAAATTGATGAAGGCTGTTATTTCGGTTGAAGGATGGCAAACAGGCAAAACCCGTTAAGCGCACTGCTTCGCGTTCAGCATTCAGTGCGATGCTATTAGGGGCGAATTCTTTTCCTATAATTTGCGTAATACGTTGCAATTGTCCTCGAATATTATTTTCTGTAGCGGACAGTTCCATAGATGTTCTATCTAGTCCTGAAAGAGAAAAGCGGATATGTGGAAATGCGATAGCAATCCGCTTAATCATATCGCTAATAGCATTTGTTTCAGCCCGATCGGTTTTCATAAATTTTAATCGTGCCGGCGTGACAAAGAAAAGATCACGAACTTCAACAATTGTTCCAAGGTTTGCAGCAGCTGGTTTGGGTCCTACAATTTTTCCTGCAGTAACGGAAATTTCAGCAGCGCTCTCAGCATCTTTTGTTCGTGAAATGAGTTTAAGTTTAGCAACAGAACCAATAGAGGGGAGGGCTTCTCCTCTAAACCCAAGGAAGCAGATATTGTGTACGTCATCGGTAATCTTTGAGGTACAATGGCGAGAAACTGCTAAAGTTAACTGATCTGCAGGAATTCCATAACCATTATCACTCACCTTTATAAAATTTTTTCCACCATTTGCTGTAATAATTTCGATGCGTGTTGCACCAGCATCAATAGCGTTTTCAACAAGTTCTTTGACAACATTTGCTGGTCGTTCAATAACTTCACCAGCGGCGATTTGATTAATAATATTTTCGCTAAGATGGCGTATAATCATAATAAATTCTAACAGGAATCTTAAGGCTTCTATAAAAAATTATGATAACATCATTTGCGCGACATTCAAGAATAAGAGAGTATGGAAGGTATTATTTTTACAATACCTCCTATTTTATTTTATGTTAACAAATCGGTTGGAAAAAACAGAAAAAATAGTTTTTATCACCTTAAAATAGCTTGCACCAATTTATCATCTAGGTCAAAAAAGAAGCAATGTAAAAAGGGAAGGCAATATATATGGCGCGTATAAGCGGTATTTTAGCAGATAGTGATATACAAGCTTTGATTGAGAATAACTTTCTCAAGGCTCAGTATCCATTTGATAGATCTCAAATACAACCAGCAAGCCTTGATCTTCGTTTAGGGGAGAAAGCTTATCGTATACGTGCTTCTTTTATGCCGGGCCCTAATACAAAAGTTTTGGATAAGCTTGAACGGTTAAAGTTGCATGAGTTTGACTTACGAGACGGAGCCGTTTTGGAAACGGGGTGTGTTTATATTGTTCCTCTTTTGGAAAATTTAGCTTTACCAGAATTTTTATCTGCTGTTGCCAATCCCAAAAGTTCTACAGGCCGATTAGATATTTTTACGCGTGTCATTACGGATAATGCTCAGGAGTTTGATAAAATTTGTGCTGGTTATCATGGTCCACTTTATTTGGAAATTAGTCCACGCACATTTCCAATTTTGGTGCATAAAGGCTCACATTTATCACAGCTTCGGTTTAGAAAAGGGCAAAGTTATTTAAATGAAGTTGAGTTACACACTTTGCAAAAGCAAGAAACACTGATATCGGAGGATATTCCTAATATTAGCGCTGGTGGTATTGGTCTTTCCATTAATTTAAAGGGAGACGAAAACGGCCTTATAGGTTATCGTGGTAAACATCATACAAGTGTTATTGATATTGATAAACGTGCTGTTGCCCACGTTTTAGATTTTTGGGAACCTCTTTTTGATCGTGGTCAAAGGGAGTTGGTTCTTGATCCTGATGAATTTTATATTTTAGTTTCACGAGAGTCTGTTCATGTGCCTCCGCTTTATGCTGCAGAAATGACTCCTTTTGATCCTTTAGTTGGTGAGTTTAGGGTGCATTATGCAGGCTTTTTTGATCCAGGATTTGGGCATATGGAAGCGGGTGGAAAAGGAGCAAGAGCGGTTTTAGAAGTGCGGAGCCATGAAGTTCCTTTTATCTTAGAGCATGGTCAAATGATTGGCCGTTTGGTCTATGAGCATATGCTTAATCGACCATCAACCCTTTATGGACATGATGTTGGATCACATTATCAAGCACAGGGTTTAAAGTTGTCCAAGCATTTTAAATGAGTTGGAAACTACGAATTTTGATAACATGTATGCAGAAAGTGTATTTTGGATAAAAGAAAATTTTGTTCTTCGCAAAATTGGCGCCATTCATTCTATTTTTAGTGTCCAAAGTTATTGCATCCCTTGCATTTGAGAGGCATTTTTACTTCTTTTTTTCAAGAGGTTTTATCTATACGAACTTCGTTTATGATGTGCAAAAGAATAGTTTTGATTATTTCATCATGAAAAAATCTAAAATGAAAGAATTTTACTATATTCAATATGTTATTCGTATTTATTGATTATAATAAATCAATAAGTTACTAAAATTCAATATAACAGTAACGTATTTGTTTTTCAAAGTAAACATGCGAGATTGGATGCTTCTATTGCTCCATTTTTCTAGAGCTTGAATGACCAGTATATTTTATTTCGTATAAAAATTATCCTTAAGAGCCAATAAAGAAGTTTTGCACTACAGTTTAGTAACAATTTTTTAATAAACATTGTTCTACTTTTAGTAACTCATTTATAGCTTCAAGATATAAAATATTGCTAGAAAATTATTCAATTCAATATGGAAAGCTTCTACTAGTATGAACATTAAAAATTTTTTTATGCTTTATGTGAATTAGGCACTGTATATTTTTATAAACTTTCATGAATAAGTAACAGGTCTCAGTTTTGAGTATTGATATAAGAAGATTTCTGGATGTATGCGACAGCTTTATTTCCAGTATTAATAAAGTATTTTTTTATCTTTTGGGGGAGATTATGGTTTATACTTAATGACTACAGGATCTATATTCTTATAACCGATAATTTAAGGATCTTTGGAGGGAGAAACGACTTTAAATTATAACTAATTAAGCTGCGGAGCAATCGCTTTCGAAGAGGTATTCGTTTAAAGAAAGTATAATATTTCAATTGTACATGAACAATATATGAGAGGATACGTTATTAATGATACCCCATACTGTGAGATTTTAAATTTGGATAGGAGAAATAAAGACATTGTTTTTATCAATTAGTTTTTTTAGAAAGTTGCAATCTCTGTTGCTTCTATCTATTCAATAGAGCGTTTTGGAAGAATATCGAGTAGGAAGGTACACGGGTTCGCTTTTATGCGTTTTAGTATGTCTTCTCTTTTTATTTAGGAACAATGGTGCCATCAATGATTATTTCTTCAACACTTGATTATCGTAAGGCGGCAAAGCGTCGTCTTCCTCCCTTTCTTTTTCACTATATTGATGGTGGGGCTTATGCTGAAGAAACGATGCGACGTAACTGTACAGATCTTCAAGCTCTTGCACTGCGTCAAAGGATTCTAAGGCAAGTTGGTGAAGTTGATCTTTCAATCAAGCTTTTTGAACAGACACTTGATTTACCGATTGTACTTGCACCTGTTGGGCTAACGGGCATGTATACACGTCGTGGAGAGGTAGAAGCGGCGCGTGCCGCAGCGGCAAAAGGGATTCCTTTTACTCTATCCTCTGTTTCAGTTTGTCCCATTGCGGAAGTGCAAGAAGCAGTTGGAGGTGCATTTTGGTTTCAACTTTATGTTCTCAAAGATCGCGGTTTCATGCGTGATGCACTAGAACGGGCTTGGTTAGCTGGTGTACGCACGTTGGTTTTTACAGTTGATATGCCAGTTCCTGGTGCACGTTATCGTGATTCGCATTCGGGGATGTCTGGTCCTTATGCTGGATTACGTCGTTTTTTACAAGCGTTTACTCATCCATATTGGGCTTGGAACGTTGGTGTTATGGGGCGCCCCCATGATCTTGGAAATGTCTCCACTTATCTCAAAAAGAAAATTGCATTGGATGATTACGTTGGTTGGCTTGGTGCAAATTTTGATCCATCAATTGGTTGGCATGATTTACAATGGATTCGCGATTTTTGGAAAGGAAAAATGATTTTGAAAGGTATTCTTGATCCAGAAGATGCACGAGAAGCAGTAAAGTTTGGTGCGGATGGTATTGTTGTTTCTAATCACGGCGGACGTCAGCTTGATGGTGTATTATCAACAACACGAGCGTTGCCTGCAATTGCGGATGCTGTAAAGGATCATTTGACTATTTTAGCGGACTCAGGTGTTCGTTCTGGTCTTGATGTTGTACGCATGATAGCACAAGGTGCGGATGCTGTTATGATTGGCCGTGCTTTTGTTTATGCGCTTGCAGCAGCAGGTAAGAAAGGTGTTATGCATCTCCTTGATCTTTTTGCCAATGAAATGCGGGTAGCTATGACACTGACCGGTACTCAGACAATCAAAGATATTACACGCAAGAGTTTAGTAAATATAGATGTTTTTAAGCAATGAAAGCAATATGTTATACTGCTTTCAGAAAAAGAAAGTCTTTTTATAGAGGAGCATAATTATATATTTTACAAATATGTTGACAGTTAAAGTTAAATAGAAAAGATCAAAAAGCTCCTCTATAAAATCACAGAAAATACTCAGTAATTACAATAATATTAACGCAAAAATCTTAATAATAATAAACACAAAAAAAATACTAATAACATTGCATACATCTTTTACTTACTTTATTAAAAGCTCATTCTATGGATAAAAAGGAACAAGCGCTGATATTAAAGGTAAAACAACTGTTGATATAGAAAAAATAGATATAAATAATGCTGTGAGCATTTTTCCCTCCTATATATAAAAATATAACATGTTAATTACTTCTTTCCCACATTAGCATAAAACGTAAATTTATAAGCTTCATTTAGTTTTATTTTAATATAGAATAATATTAATTATTGTATATAAATAAAATTATTAAAAATGTCAATATGTATTTATTGAAAGCTATAATTATAATAAAAAATGGATCTAATAAATAATATTTCTATAATCTATATATTATTTATATTAATTTTATTGGATAATATATTATATGGGTATGATATTGTTTTTATGGAGTACATTTTTAAGCAATGAAAAAAATACCCATACAATCTTTAAAAAAGCTCGTTTACTGAGAGCAAGACTGCGTGAATTAATGTGCTTTTCTTTCTTATTTTCTTGCATCCTCAATGAGTTATGATGTTTTTGAACTGGCGAACATATTAGGAAGCAGTTGAATATTTTTTGTATAGTATGTCATTGCTAACACTGTTTATGCTTTCTCTATTGATTGCATAATTTATTAAAAATCCAGTTTGTTTTTATTGCAGATAGGGTCGTTAGGTATTCCTAATGATACAAATTGGCATAGAATGTTTTGTTCTATAAGCGATTTAACAATTGCATCTCTAGGCTTCTCCATTGATACTATGCTCTTCACAGACAATAACAGATTGGTGAGATTGGCATAACTCTAGCACAGATATATTATCTCAAAGTTGAATTGTTGGCACACTTGTAAACGTTGGGATAACTTTATGTTTTTTGAAGCTCTACAGCAATATCAAGACAAATCTGAACAGGTTCTTCAGTAGCAAGTAAGAGAACACCTTTCCCTTTTTAAACAGAAGTTTTTCTGATATCAATTTTTAAAGCATTTTTATGAATATTCATAACAGCGTGTTTTTCAAATCTATATAAACGGGTACAGGATTACTCAGAGTGGAAAAAATTACAGTTTCCATTTGATCGAATTACTCTCATAAGTAATTGGATAATATTTACTTTATCGCTGAATAAAAAAGAAAAGTTTTCTTTCTTTAAATAGAGGATGTGTTGTCATCTAGCCAATAGGGATAGTTTGCGAGAAATTTGTTCGATGCAAGACAACTTAACATTGCAGCTACTTTTTATCATTTGAAGCTGTGAAAAGAAGGCTAAGATAGATGAAAGAATGTAAAAAATAATGGATACATTTTAAGATAAAAAATTATAATTCTGTTAATTCCACAACAGTTGCTGCTGATATTGGTAACAAAAGAAATTTGACTAAAAAAATTATCAAAATTATTGAGGATATTTCTCATAGCATGTAGACTAAATCTTTTGTTGGTATGGCTGGGATTTTCTTTGAGAAGAAATTGATTCTATCCCCTGAAATCAGCAATAATCTCTCAGGTGATGTCGTAAACTTTTTGGGGATGTTACAACGCTACTATCGTCCTTTTATGAAAAATGCTAGCATTTCAGATGAGTAGCTGTGAGGAGTTTCAACGTTTAATACAGCAAGAGCCAGCAACTCTCACGGATTTAGAACAGGCTTCAAGGTTTTTATATTTACAGCGATTAAGTTTTAGAGGGAAGGTAAATCGTACGATGAGAGTTGAAATCCGTCGTAGCGCGTGGGTTTAAGTCTTTCCAATTTGAAGGCGTGCTAAAACTTATTTGCCTCTGTTTAGCAGGTGTTAGCATTGAACATTTAAACTGGTCCGATTTTATTGTGCGTTATGATCATCTAAAAACTTGTTTTATCTTTCACCACTTTATTGTGGTTCTGAAGGTTATTCCAGAAAAGCTTTTTATAAGCGGGAGAATTATCAGCCGATGTCTAAGCTGCTTGCATAAATAAAAGGGAGGTTTCTTTTGTCTTTAAACAATATGCTAGAAATTCAAAAAACTTTAGTTAACTTCATAAAAGAGATGACATCATCTTATACAGATTGCTCTTCAAATAATACAATTTCTGGTAAGGAATGAGGCATCACCAATTTTGATTTCTAAAAAAGAAACAATACGCATTAAAGAGTCTTTAAATTTGTAGACTTTTTGAGAATCCTTTCAGAATCTTTTGAAAAAAGTGAACTGATAGAAGATTTGCTATCAAAATATAGAAACTTTTCTAGCAAGTTACGAATAAATCTAAAAATATATATTAAATATAAAAAACAGAGTGACATGCTTGTAGACTGGGCTTTAGAAACAAGAATCAAAATGTATAAAGATGCATAGAGGCAAGATTGGTACAGATCATTTTTATGATTCAATAAAAAATAAAAACTAAAGAAAAAATTCTATATCAAAAATTTAAGGTGGTTTAAAAGGTGGACGGGCAATGCATAGAAGGATGAACGAGAAGGTGAATTAGGTGAGGGCGATTTATAGATTATCAGCATCTTTTGTAAAAGTATCTTCCTAAGGTAAATATTGTGATGAAGTAAGATTGTGGTTGAATGTTCGAAAAGATAATACGCACTCTTAATTTTTCCGTTATACACATCACAATAAACGCCGTGAAAGGCACGTTACAAACTTTCTCTAAAAGCAGCATATGAGTTTGCAAGATATTACAGTGATATTTTAAAAGAAGGTAATGGTCCCATTTTATTTCAGGAACAAGTTATCTTACAACAGCAAAGCAATATTTTTCAAGAAATTGCAAAAACGGCTTTTGAAAGCAAAAAAGCAGAGTTGAAAAATGAAGGTAAAAACGGTTGCTGGTTTTCTCCACTAGAGTTTCATGTTATTTCCCACATAGGGAATTTACTACAGAAAAATTAACAGCCAATATCACTCACAATGTTTTTGCGCCACTTTAGCATGAAAAAGCAGATACCGTGCGAAACTATTTATCTTATCTTCAACATCATTATTACGATTAGAAAGCTGAAACAACGTCATTCACAAATCACATAAAAGCTGTCCATTATTCATTATACAATCCCGTGGATTGTTTTTCTTAAGCATGCCAAATCCTATTTTGTTGAAGACAGAACGTTGTGTATCATTAGTTCTTTGAACGACGATAGCAGTGCAATCCGTAAAATCTTTTCTCATCTTCTTTTGGTAGGATAACAAAGATGCTCTTAGAATACATCAATAGACTCAATCACTTTATACAAATATAACCTTGTTGAATTCTTTCGCTTCAACTCAGACATCTCCGTCACTCTAATTAAATCCAATCGACCACCAGAGTGTTTTTATCCTTTAAGTTCTTTTACTTTTAATCTGAATATATCGACCTCTTTCAAATCTTTTCATTGATTAATGTTTCAGAGGAATTGTATCTTTAGCACTTTATTTTCCGTTTATGTCTCCAACCACATAGACCTGCACCTTGTTCATTATGTTTTAAATATCTCTCGCCAAATTTGGATTAATCACATTGATATCTTGTCGATTCAAATAAATTGGCAGCCATCCAATACAAGAAGTTCGTTCATTCGTCGCGCAGCCAGTTAGAAAGCTTAGTACGCATAGCAGCATCACTTTTCTTATTAATCTTCATTTTCTACCTTAAGCCGTGTTGTCCTATCTTGAAAGCTTCCTTTGTTTGCTTTTGCTTCTCAACTTGTTTCCCAAGAAAAAAGGCTTTCACTAAAGCTATAAGAAAAGTTGCTATGGTCACTGACGTCATTGTTAGATATTTTTTTATCCATAAGATCATAGGCGGTGTTCTTGAAAGCGTTTAGCAATGTATACCATAGCTGTACAAGCAGCTAAAACCATAATGCCTGCTAAAACCCATTGAACAGGACCATTTCCTGAAAAAAGCCCTCCAAGCCCTGAAAAAGAACCTATGATTGGTGCAAGAGCTTCTACTTTGCAAATACCTGTCACACCTTCTGATTCTACTACATGATAATTTGGGGCAACATGAGATCCTTTCGCCCATAATCCTGCTTCGGCTGCTCGGCGATTGACAAGACCTTGGATACGTTTTCCTCCTACTCTTGTCCATTTTTGCAATTCAGTTGGTACCACTTCATATGCACCTTTATTGAGCTTTTTTAAAAGTGTAGAATTGCAAAAGGCTGTTATTCCTACGTTATAGCAAAATGATACTAATGCCGCGAATTGTTCATTGTTTAAAGGAACGGTAACGGCTTTTTCAACAACGAGTTCACACTCTCTCAAATCCTGACAAAGGATTTTTTCAGCTTCTTTTTCCGTAATTTGCATGTCTTTGTGGACGCTTGGAGCACCAGCAGCATTTGTATGTCCATAACCAATTGTCCATACACCACCAGAATATTCATAAGCCGATAAACGTAAGCCTTCCAATTGCTTAATCAATGCAAGCCCTTCTTTTGATATTTTTCGCATTATTCTTACCTATAAAAAAACTACACAAAGCAGGATATGAATCGAAAACTTACATCTACTCATTTTTAAGAACAGAACAGCGAAAGGGCATAATAAATTCAAAATCTCCATAGTGAGTTATGTTAAAACCCATATCGTTTTTTGAACAAATATTATGCTAAACACCATTCATTTTGCAGCAATTGATCTCCATCTCAATATAATAACTTTATAATAAATCCATTTATAATCAGATAGATTTTACTCATAAATTCTTACAGTTGATCCAGAATGATTTAGAAGAACTTTACTTAAAAAAACTTCAATAATCCTGATGAAAAAAAGCATTTTTTAACAAAAAAATAAGAGATATAATAAGTAATGAAATAATAGGTATTGATTTTCAAGTAATTGCATAACCCATAACTTACACCATAGAATTATTTTCATAAAAACAAAAAAACATTACAGTTGAATATTATAGATCTACAAATTATCTTAGAATCAATACGATATACACATAACGTATTATACATATTTAATCAAAAAATCTATAGTGAATTTAACTGTTATTTATTTTTTCCTCTAATTGCTTAATTTTCTTAAAAAATATCTTTATGAAGGATTTTAAATAAAATGTTATATAAAAACATAATCGATATTTTCTCCCTCTCTAGTAGTCTGTTTCCAACTAAAACAATATAGTAGTGGAGCATATTCAATATATGGACCAATGATATTGGATAGTGTTGTAAAGAATATTGTATTGTAATAAACTTGAATGATGATTTCGGTTTCATATATTTTTCCATATGAATAATGCTTTCGTCTTTTTCATATGAAGTGTTTTATGGGGCATTCGGGGACAATGGTATCATCTTTGTCTAGTGTTGTATTGGCTACGTTTCCAGAAGCGTCTTAAACAAATCAATCAAGCTATTGAAATCTTTTTAGAGGCAATAGTACAAGAGATACAAAAGATTTTAACAAAAAGCCGCTTGAAGATATGGGAGGTTCTCTCCTCCTAGCATCTCCGCCCATTTACATAACATAAAAAAGAGAAAGGTAATGAGATGATATTTGATGATGGCGATAGATATGTAACAACCCGTGAATGTGTACAGCTTTTTAGTGTATCCACAACAACGATTCGCAATTGGGTGCTTCAGGGGTTGTTTCCGGAGCCATATAAGCTAGGGAGAGCGGTGAGGTGGAGAAAGAAAGAGATCTTAGCCTTTACTCCAAAGAAATAAGAACAAATTAGGTAAAATTATATAAACTGTAGAAGGTGGTCTTCAAACAGATAATTAAATAAAAATCCATATGTTCTAATATGAAAAAGAGAAAATGCGGTGCCGCATGCCGGATTCGAACCAGCGACCCCATCATTACGAATGATGTGCTCTACCAACTGAGCTAATGCGGCATAGGTTTGTAAATCAATGAGACAAAACTAATTTGAGGGTAATAGCTAAAAGTACGTATAAAAGCAAGAATGCATTTTTTCAATAATTTATAAAATATGATAATAATTTGCAGGAGAAGTATGTAAAAGTCAGAGGACAGTATTCTTTGATCTTAATACTATAAATGCTTTCCAATTTACGATAGCACTCAAATTAAGAAGCTGGGAATGTAGATCCTTAGGATGGAAAATGGTGTCAAGATAACTTAGTAAAGATAAAAACATTTCTGATTCTTAAGAAAGAAATTTGTTGAATAAGTGATTAGGAAAATAAAGATCATTATAAACCCTTTATAATGTGCAAATAAGATGAGTAGAATTAGTTGAAAAGTTACTTCTCATTTTTAGGGGAAGAAAAAGGGGGAGGATTAATAAAATTAATCACGTTTTTTTATTTAAGATGGAGTAAGAATCATGTCGGATGAAGATCGGCTGATAGAACTAGAAATAAAGCTAGCTTACCAAGAAAAATTCATTGAGGAACTTTCTCGAGTGGTAACGAATCAATGGAAAAGTTTGGATGAGATATCTAAAAAAGTTGATGTTTTAGCGAGACGATTTTCAGATTTAAAAGAACAGAGTGTTACTGAAGCTGTTATTTTACCATTTTCTCAATAGGGAGAAGGTGCTTAAAAATTTTTCTACTAATAGTCTCTTGGATTTTTTTAGATGTAATAGGGTGGATATCACAATGGGAGGAAGGTGCAAAATGTTCTTTATTACAATTGCAATTATTTACAGATTAGTTTTTATTTAACGCATTTTGTTAGATTTGTAGAATAATTTTTATAAGCTTCTTCATTAATTTCAAGAAGTTCCAATTTTATAAGGAGTGCTGATATTAGAAGACGTTTTTTATATGTGATTTCTAGTACTAAAATTAAGAAAAGTTTTTGTAGAGTATAAAAAGCATCCATAAAAATATATGAACTTCAATATGTTAAGTTTTTTCTGTACAGAGTTTTCTATAGATGGGAGTTAGATTTATTCGCTAATTTTTTTAAAGTGATACAAATGAAGTGATGTTATCGTTATCTATAGAAATCATAAGTGAGCGCGTATATTTATAATAAAGCGTTTTAATCCATTCTGATGATCAAGTTATTTTCAGTTGTTTTAATCGGGTGAGGTGCTCTAAGCGATATCGGTTGTGTATAGTACAAAGAGCTCTAGAAGTCTTTTTCAAGATTAAATATATTCTTCGTTATATGTATATGATATTTTGTGAAAAGGTTTTTGTTTTTCGTAATTTAAGATACAAAATACTATTGCTAAAGCACCAAAGATAAACCATGCTGGTAAATAAGTGAGAGTAATGCAAATTGAAGACAGAAAATCAGGCATTACTTTGCATAGAGATTGATTAAGGTGGTAGACATCTGTTTGCAGAAGGTTTATTAAAATTTTATTAAAGGGGGTTGTTGTCCAATGTGATGTGATTACAGAGTGTGCGTTATCAATGACCAATGCTATAATGGTTAGTGTAACGAAAATGAAGGACATTAATTTAAATAAATAGTGGAGCATATTTTTTCTTAAAACTTCAACGGGGCATATGTATAATGCACAAAAAAATAAGGAGTTGCATTATGATAAGAAAATAGGTTTACGTTTGTTTTGTGTTTTTTGAAAAAGGTGCCTAATTTTTCGATAAAAGTTGAGGTTAGGTTCAACAAAAGTAATGAGGCATGATGTTTGAAAAAAAGCACAATGAATTGAAGCGTAGCCTTCAAAATCGCCATATTCAAATGATTGCTTTGGGTGGCGTTATTGGGACGGGACTTTTTTATGGATCAACCGAGGCAATTCAATTAGCTGGTCCCTCAGTCATTTTATCTTATCTTGTCGGCGGGCTTATTATGTATTTCATTATGCGAATGCTTGGTGAAATGTCAGTAGAAGAACCGTCTTCAGGAGCATTTAGTTTTTTTGCTTATAAATATTGGGGGAGATTAGCTGGTTTCATAACAGGTTGGAATTATTGGTTTCTTTATATTCTTGTGAGCATGGCTGAACTTACAGTGATAGGGTTTTACCTTGATCATTGGATTTTGATTGATCACTGGAAGGCATCTTTCGTTGTTCTTTTATTTGTTACATTCATTAACTTGTTTAATGTTCGTTTTTATGGAGAATTTGAATTTGCTTGCGCTTTGATCAAAGTGGCTGCTGTTATTGGTATGATTATTTTGGGAATTTTTCTCATTGTCACTGGACTAGGGGAAAATCAAGCGAATATTCATTATCTTTGGGACCATGGCGGTTTCTTCCCTTATGGAGCAGTAGGGGTTGTTTTAGCGACTTCTGTAGTAATGTTTTCTTTTGGAGGAACAGAGCTTATTGGTATTGCTGCTGGAGAGGCATCTGATCCACAAAAAACAATTCCAGCGGCTATCCGTCAAGTTATGTGGAGAATTATAATTTTTTATATTGGTTCTATCAGCGTTATTATGATAATCAGCCCTTGGAATATGATTGGAAAAAATGGTAGTCCTTTTGTTACAATTTTCGAGACTATAGGAATTCCTGCTGCTGGTCATATTTTGAATTTTGTGGTGATTATGGCTGCTATTTCTGTTTACAATAGTGGCATTTATTCTAATGGACGTATGCTTTATAGTTTAGCTGTACAAAAAAATGCACCACATATTTTTAGTAAACTGAGTGCTGCTCGTGTTCCTTATATTGCTATCCTTTTTTCATCATTCTGTACGGTGTTGATTGTCGTTGTTAATGCTCTTGTTCCTGATAATAGTTTCATGCGGATCATGGCTCTTGCAACTGCAGCAGCAGTGATTACTTGGGCTATTATTGTTATTGTTCATTTGAAATTTCGCAATGCACATAAGAACAAAAAAGGCGACTTTACTTATGCGTTTGGTTTATATCCTTACGCTAACTATCTTTGTCTCTGCTTTCTTGCTTTATTATTTTGCATTATGTTTATCAGTGGTTTTGGGCAAAATGGATTGATGACTCGACTTTTTGATATGATAGGAATAAGCGTGCCTTTTCTTGAAACATATATTCCTGTACAGATGCCTGATATGAGTTTGGCAGTCATTATTATTCCTCTATGGTGCTTATTATTACTTTTAGGTTATAAACTGAAACGATAGAGAAAGAAGAGCTAATAAAAGGGATTGATTGGAATAAATCTTGGGGACTATAAAATTTGATGAGGTAACACAAGTTTTTGGTGATTTGTGTGTTTTAAAAAATATTACTGTACAGCTTACCGAAAAACGAATTGCTGTTATAGGTGCGAATGGTTCTGGAAAAAGTACATTTGTTCGTCTTATTAATGGACTCCAATTACCATCTCACGGTTTTGTAAGCGTTGATGGGCTTGATACCAAGCGCGATGCAAAAGCAGTAAAGCGTAAAGTTGGATTTGTATTTCAGAATCCCGATAATCAGATTGTTTTACCATTAGTTGAAGAGGACTTATCATTTGGTCTCAAAAATTTAAAGCTTAGTAAAGATGAAATTAAGGAGCGTGTAGATGAAATTTTACAGCGCTATGAACTTCAAGACTTCAGAAATCACGCTGTCCATTTATTAAGTGGTGGGCAAAAACAACTCGTTGCTATTTCCGGTGTAGTTGCAATGAAACCAGACTACATTATTTTTGATGAGCCGACGACATTACTTGATTTGCGAAATAAGCATCGCGTTACGCAAGTGATAGAAGAATTACCACAAACGGCAATAGTTGTATCGCATGATTTGGAGTTTTTGAAAAAGTTTGATAGAGTGCTGGTTTTTGATAAGGGGGAGATAGCAATTGATGATGTACCTTTTGTTGCTATCAAGGAGTATATAAGAAGAATGTCATGATCGGTTTATATATTCCAAGGGATACGTTTATTCATAGGTTAAGTCCTGGAGTTAAGTTATTATTTCTTGCGGCGTGTGGAACTTTTATAATAATGGTTTCTTCCATAGCGCTTCTTGGGTTATTTTTGTTGTTGGTCATCTTATTCTATAGAGCCGCCAAGGTCCCTTTCAAAACTGCGATAAAGCAATTTAAATCGATGGGATTGCTTTTAGTTCTTTTATTTGTATTTCAAACTATTTTTAGCGGTTGGCTTACGGGGGTTGAGGTCATATTACGTCTTGTTATCCTCTTTTCTTTATCATCACTTATTTCATTCACAACAAAAGTTTCAGATATGGTGGATGCAATTGAAGTCGGGCTTCAGCCTTTTTGCTGTTTTGGTATAAATCCATCAAAAGTGAGTATGGTTATCTCTATGGCGATCAGGTTTATTCCTCTTTTGAGTGAAAAGTTTAATGAGGTACATGAAGCACAGCAAGCACGGGGACTTAATACTAACATTGTCGCTCTTGCGATACCTTTAATTATACGAACCATAAGAATGGCTTCAGAAGTGGCTGAAGCATTGGAAGCGCGTTCTTATGATGCTGATGCCATTGATACAGCATCTCATAATAATCAAAGTTTTTTATAGTGAAAGAAGAATCAAATGAATACAAAAGATTTAGTTTATATTGCTTTATTTGCCGCTATTTATGCTATTTTGGGCCTTTTCCCTTCTATTTATCTTCCTTTTCTTCTAGGGGTACCTATTACAGCTCAATCGATGGGACCGATGCTAGCAGGGTCTATTCTTGGGGCAAAAAGGGGTGCTTTAGCGTCACTCCTTTTTCTTGTTCTTGTTGCGATTGGATTACCTCTGTTGCCTGGTGGTCGCGGTGGGATCAGTGTCTTTTCAGGGATTGCAAGTGGTTACTTAATAGGTTTTCCATTTGCTGCATTTTTTATTGGTTTAATGGTAGAATTGTTTTGGAAGCGGTTAAATTTTATAACATTATTTGTGATAAATATTGTTGGTGGCATTGGGATAGTTTATTCTTTTGGTGTTCCATGGACAGCGTATATGACCAAAGTCTCTTTACTGAAGGTTTTAATGGCTTCATCAGGTTTTTTGATAGGCGATTGTTTAAAAGTGTTGATTGCATCCTTTGTTGCACTCGCGATTAAAAGATCTGTTCCTCTCATTCATTCAAAGCATAATAAGAACAAGCTAAAATAAATGTATTATTTTGTTATGCTGTTATTATATGATATTCATGTATCACAATAAGTTTACTGAATTTAACCATAGTAATCTATGATGTAATTAAACATTGTAGAATCTAATGTGATTTATATAAGTGATATTATTAAAATAAATTATTATAGTATTTTTCTCTATATCTAAGGCATTTAAAGTGTACTTTTATAAATCTGATACTTTTTATTAATTATACAACTTATTAATTATAAAACAATAACAAAAGTTTTTTCATAGTGAAGGAATAATTCAGTGAATACAAAAGATTTAGTTTATATTGCTTTATTTGCCGCTATTTACGCTGTTTTGAGTCTTTTTCCTCCTATTTATCTTCCTTTTTCGCTGGGTGTCCCTATTACAGCTCAGTCTATGGCTCCGATGTTAGCAGGCTCTATACTTGGAGCGAAAAGGGGAGCTTTAGCATCACTTCTTTTCCTTGTTCTTATTGCGATTGGGTTACCTCTATTGCCTGGTGGTCGTGGTGGAATTAGTGTTTTTTCAGGAGTTACGAGTGGTTATCTGATTAGTTTTCCATTTGCTGCATTTTTTATTGGTTTAATGGTAGAATTGTTTTGGAAGCGGTTAAATTTTATAACATTATTTGTGATAAATACTGTGGGCGGCATTGGGATAGTTTATTCTTTTGGAATACCATGGGTATCTTATATGACTCAGGTTCCTTTGCTGACGGTTTTAATAAGTTCATTAGGTTTTTTGGCTGGTGGTTTCTTGAAAGTGCTGATTGCATCCTTTGTAGCGTTGACCATTAAAAAAATCGCTCCTCTCATTCATTCTTAAAAAGGGGTAGTTCTGTACTGAAGAACAATTTTTGCCAAATGTATGTGGATTAAAAAGTACCACGGAATACCATTCTGTTTTATTTACTTTTTATTGGTATTTTTATCTGTATAGCTCTCAAAGGTAGCCATACGAAAGTTGAATATTTCGGCACCAAAATTTATTTTTTGCTTTCAGGAGCAGACCCCTAAATAGTCAATTAATATCATTTTATTCAACATGCTTGTAAGTTTTATTCGATTTGCATATTATATGCATAACGCCTTAGGATTATTTATTATTTTTTTATATTTTTAGTTAATTAATCACTAATTTTTAAAGTATTAAATTATATTAATTGTACAAAAACATCGATAATTCAGTGTTCATTTAAAACTCTTGATGTACATAATACCCTTATAAATGTGTTAATATAAGGTATAAAAATAAGATTTGAATGGGATGAAGCTAAAACAAAAAATAATCTTAGAAAGCACCGTGTAAGTTTTGAAATGGCTGCATGTGTTTTTTCGGACTCATTCTCCATAGCTAAACAAGATCGTATTGAAAACGGAGAGTATGGTTAGCAAGCTTTAGGGCTCATGGATGGTTTTTTTATTATTATTCGTAGCGCATACTGTCTATGACGATAAAGATGGCATAGAGGGAATCCGTATTATTTCAGCACGGCGAGCCAACTTGAAAGAAAGGAAACGTTATAAAGAAGAAAGTTCGTTATGAAATTGAGGTAGGTAACTTATCACCTTTGACAGATAAACAGAGAGTTGAAGTTGATAAACTGGCTGTAATGCCGGACAGTACAATTGATCATAGAGAGATTTCGTCACTCAATGATGTGTTCTGGAAAAACGCCGTTCTCAATCCGTTCTATAAACCAACGAAAACTGTTGCTAACTGTGCGTGTGGATTCAGACATGCTAGCGTGGCTTAAAAGTCAAGGAAAAGCAAAATAAACCTCATTAGCAGAATTTTTTAGACACTAATTCCTCTAACTGTTGGCAAATTTTAAGCCTATTTTACTCTGCCTGCACGGTCATCTCAAGATTGTTGTTGTTGAAGGTGTGATGGAAGATATCACTCTGGATGGGCATAAAGTTGAGAGGAGACTTCAAGGAGAAATCACCACGGC
>NZ_JBHIMP010000030.1:0-5416 GCF_042194175.1 Bartonella sp. MR168JLCBS
ACATAGCGTATGAAATCCGCCAATCTTTTCAGAATTATCCTTTGTATAGCCATCAGGAGCCGTCGGATTTTGCGAAATTGCAAAGGATATCTTCATTCGTCTGATCTTTTAGGATGAGATATATATAATAATCCTTTCCTGCTTCAAGATCTTCGTCAAAAGACATCCTTCCACGCCTTGGAACGCGGTAAAAGAGGTACCTACCCCCAAATTCTCACCACCATGATAAAAGCGAAAACATGCCCCTTCATTGATCACAATACCTTTTCTATTTGTCGGATTGGCTTCCAGAATTCTGTGAGGCTGATCAAAACGCACATTCTCTAAAAAATAAGTGGAAAGAAAACCTACTGTTGCCTTGTTTGTGAGCTGATCAACCATTAGATTCAACGTCTCATCCGCTTGAATAAAGAAGGACACTATTTTGACTCCCTCCATCATTCGTGCTTTTTGTTCAACTAACTCTTTAAGAATGGGTAGGATGCTTTGATGATCGCTTTTGCAAAGATTTTCTTGTTTGTTGACGTTTTCTTTCATTCTCAAAATGAGTTATCATGACCCGTTCCTTCTTGCTCGTATTGCTTAGACCAAAAGTATCATTGTCCATAAATTGCTGATATCCAGCTATCATGAGATCGGTTAGGAACGAGTCACTTTTCGGAGGTTGTGTAAAATAAATCCCCTTTGAATCCTGCAATTTATATCGAAAACCTGCTTTTTTCATGCACTCATATACTGAAGCAAATTCACTTGCATACGAATTCATATCACTAGAAGAAGCATAAACCGGTTTCCAACCACATTTTAAAAGTGATTGTTCGATTACAGCCCGATCTGCTCTAGGCTTTTCCCATAAAACCAAAGTCGATGGGGGAGGATTGCCTAATTGACATCCAGCTGTACTTAAGAGAGCCATGCTGCTCAATAGTTTTAAGATTTTTTTCATTTTTCCCCTCCTCCATAGTTTTTTCCAAAAACTCTTGTAAGAAGATGTGAATTTCAAACCAAGAGCTTTCTCCACCTTTTCAATCTGTAGATTATCAGCCGCATTTTCTTCAGTACGAAAATTGATAATATCATCATTATATTTATTAACTTTATCAATTAATACTGCAACATCATCTAAGGTATAGGTTTTCATAAATCTTCCCCTGCATACTCTTTAATTCTTTTACAGAGAAATTCATAAAAATTACTTGCGTAATATTGGGGATCATCAAGTGGAAACTTAAGATAGAGCGGGCACTCTCCATCCCGAAATTGAGTATAATCAAAGTAAAAGGTTTCACCAAAATCAGTTGTGCAGATAACAAGTTGTTTGGGATTCGTAAAGCCATCTCTTCTATCGAGCAAATTTCGGTAAACAATATCACCAGCAGGAATACCAGCACAGATTTCATAAATACTGAATATTTCTTCACCTCCAACTTCTCCGCCTCCATAATTTTTTAAAAAACCCTTATAGGAAGAGGTAAATTGTAAATCGAGAGTATTCTCAGCTGTTTTAATCCTTACATCATCAGGAGCATTATCTTTAGTACCAAAATTAATAGCATGACTATGCATATCAATATATTGTGCAACATCCGATAAAGTATAACTTTTCATAAATTTTTCTCCATAAGTCACAGTGTGTTTTTACTCATAATGAGTGTTCCTACTGATCAATATTTCTCTACCATAGCCAATGGAATTGGGATTACATCGATAGAATATAGAGGATATTTTCTTGAAGGAGCTCTTTTCTCATCTGTATCTGTAAAATCATCTCGCATTTACAATATATGATGTAATTAAAGGGGATGATCATTAAAGCTTAGAGAGCGCCTTTTAGGGACATTATTTCAATATTTGCAATAATTACTTTTTCTTTTTTCTTGCTGAGGAGTCTTTTTTTGAAATCCAACAAATAACTTTTCTGATAAAATTTTCCTTTGGCTTCATAGGCGCAACAAAACTCTTGTCTTGATAAAATGAGTAGAGAACCTCAGCCATAGGACCTTCTTGTGTCATAGGATATAACATAATAGGCCTACAATCGATTCCAATAGGAGCTCTTCCTGATACCATTCTTTCCACATTTGTACCTGTTACTATCTGTCCTTTTTCTTTCCAAGAAGAAACTGTTTCAGGCTCAAACAGCTCATCTCCCTGATAAACTTTTTTACCTTTAAATTCCACAGGTTCAGCTGCTCCCATAATTTTTTTCTTTATCCATTTCATGATTCATAAGCCCCTTCAATTTTTTCAAAATAATCAATGTATTCTTTGTTCTAAATAGACTTAACAAACTCTCCTTCCAAGAAGTAGGTTATTCCTCGCTAGAAAACTCTGAGTGATTATCGAAATCCTTTTGCCACCTGTTTAATTAAAGCGTAGCTCACTTGCTTCACCTTTGCTACTTCTTTGGCTAAAGCTAATGCACGTTCAAGATGAAGCTGTTGGATGCTCTCATCAAAGCCCAAGTGGTCCCCTGCCGTAAAGCTTTGCTGATAAGATTGTAAGGTTTCAGCATCACCCAACAAAGCAAGAGCGCCAAGATGAAGTAAAGCATAATCCGTATCGTTTGCTTTAGACGTAGCGCCTTTTTCCCAAGGAGCTATACCATAATCAGAGCGTAGCCTTTTAGAAAGGTCAATGTCTTTGACTGACCATTTTAGCGCATCATCAAGTGCTTGCTTTAAGCGATCCGCAGTGACTTCTGGTTCAAAGATTTCTAATCCCTTGGCTTCAAAATTAAGCTGTATATCTGGAATATCTTCCGTGTGGGTAGGATCAATGAATTTACAAGCGGTGGAAAGAATGCCCGTGCTAATCAAAAAGGCGCTATCAAATTGTGGGTAGTCTTTGGCAATTTCGTCGTTATAAAGAATATCTACTTCACGATCAGCCAATTGATAGCTTGCCATATGGTCATTCTCATTGATTTTCTCGGTTGACCAGTCTAAACTTTTTAAAAGTGTTGTTGCACTTTCCATAGTGAGACGATCATCAGTGTCATCCGCTTCATCCACTTCCTCTGCCACTTCAACAGAAGTTGTTTTAGAAGAAACAGGTGCTGTTTGCGGATCCAAGCTCAAAATCGGTGCATTTTTCGGAAAACCTGCTCGATAACCCCGTGCAAAAGTGAGGAGATTATCAATTCTATATTTTGAGATTTCTTCCACAAAACCTAAAGGATTTCCCTTTCTAAAATTCTCCTTATAAGATTTGAGCTTTTCAACATCCCCAATCAAAACAAGCGCAATAAGGTGACGCGCTACAAGATCAAGTTCACTGTCTGGGGGAAAAGCCGCATAATCATAGATGATTTGATTCACATTTTGCCGATCAGCCCATCCAAGTATATCTGTACAAATCTGCTTTAGCTTGCCTTCATCCAATTCAGTACTAGAAACTGTATAAACTTCTTCTGCTTCTTTGAGGGCTATATATTGAGGCATATTATAGAAAATCTCTCTATGAGCCGTAGAAAAACTAAGTGTTGAAAGGGAAGCCTTAAATGCAACAATCGGCTCTTCTTCATCACTTTGAAGGTTATACATTATATTGATGATACGGTCTTTACTTACAAAATAAGCATTGCGATTGTAGTTTTTATCACGATAAACTGTCCAACCCATTTCTTTTAATTGCTCTGTAACTTTATTGAAAGTAATCAAAACTTGTGGACTAAGATGTGCTTCTGCTGCCTCTCGCTCATTAAGGATTTTCAGATGTTTTTCAGCAAATTCAACGGCATGGTTAACATATTTTTCTACTTCATCATCATCCAAATGTTCAGAAATCGTACCAGCTTCTAGAAAATTTTTATAAGATTTCAGGATATCAATTCGACCTGTCAACGCTAAACAAGCCAAATGCCAGACTATATCTATATTGTAGCTATACTTTTGAACACGTGTTTTGCTTTCTATTGATGCTTGTAAATCTTGGGCACGTGCCCACTGTATCACCCGCTCAGAGATTTTGATAAGCTCTTGCTCATTCAATGTCTCTACACAAATATCAATGCCTTTATCAAAACCACTAAAAAAACCTCCTCCAATTGTATTAAAAGACTGATAAATATCCGTAGGTCGTATCCAATTACATTCTCTCTTATAGTGAATATATTTGCAAGCTACAGAAATCTCTTCATTAGATATTTCAGCTTCAAGACGAACATTGTAATTATCATGAAGACGTATAAAGCCAAAATCAAACTGAATAAAACGATCTGGCAAAGAGAGAAACATTCTCCCAGGTTCCATAGCAATCCATCCTCGCGTTTTGAGGATGCGATTTGCTGCGATAAGACTTATCGAGCACTGTTTTGGCTTCTTACGCGTTAGAATATCGTCTAATTCCCCATTTTTATAGGCCTGTGCAAAAAGAAGCAGACGTTCATTCCACGTCATCATTTTATAATCAGAAAATTCTGATACGTTTATTTTGGGCGTAGACTCATAACTCCTTAAAGCTTCTATATCGCCGAGAAGAGCCTTTGCAACAAGAGAATGATTAGCAGCTTCTTCATGTAATTTTTGTTCAATATTTCGTGTTTTTGCCCAAGTAATGACTTTGTTTAAAGCAGATTCAATATGACTTTCTGAAAGATCCGGTACCGTAACCCCGAAATCACCTATTTCTGGATAGAGTATATATCCATACCGTGACTTTTGCCCCCTAGAATATTCACAAGCAAGACTATAAGAAGCAGTTGTGAGACTAGCTAATAACCAAAATTTTTCACCATCCGTTTCATGTTTCACACCATAGCTCAAATCCACGATGCGATCCGGAAGATAATAATAGGCAAATGTATCGCCTACTTCATCACGATAGAGCTCACAGCCCAGACTTTTTAATATTTCTGCTGCATCTTTAGTTTGCATAATGCTTCACTCTTCTCCAACCGCCGGATAACAGCTAACTGTATAAGGAATTATTCTATTCCACTCTTTGTTTATCTGATTTTCACTCCAATTGTCTCTAAACTCTTTCAGAAGCTCTGCGTCTCCTTCAATTTTTTTCAAATCTTCTTGGTATTTATTAAGCTGTTCCTTATTTTCCCCTAGATAGCGTTTCATAATTTTTCCAAAAGGTTTTGCATCTCCTGTTTTATACGCTATTTCAAAATCTTTTTGACATTCTGTTAATTGAGAATTATCAGTTTTTATATCAATAACTTTTAATACACCTTTCTCCACATAAATAATATCAGGGTGATGTATTTTTTTTAACAAAAAGTTCATGGATAAACCTCAAAACGTGCGTTATAAACGCTCCGTATTTCCTCACTATCAATTGCCCCTCCTCCATAGTTTTTTCCAAAAACTCTTGTAAAAAGGGATAGGTTGCGGAGTGGGAGTGTTCTCAATCTTTTCAATCGGTTGATCACCATCAGGTATCTCAACTCCCGCGTGTACTTTAA
>NZ_JBHIMP010000276.1:0-815 GCF_042194175.1 Bartonella sp. MR168JLCBS
GCCATTTTGTGCAACGAGTTCCGCATGTGTTCCCTCTTCAACAAGAGTCCCTTTTTCCATCACCAGAATGCGATCTGCTTTTGAAATCGTTGCTAAACGGTGAGCAATCACCAGTGTTGTTCGATTTTGCATCAGACCTTCCAAGGCTTCTTGCACCAACTTTTCGCTGCTTGCATCTAAAGCTGAGGTTGCCTCATCAAGTAACAAAAGAGGAGCATTTTTAAAAATCGCACGTGCAATACCAATACGCTGTTTCTGTCCACCAGAAAGCATGGTACCACGTTCTCCAACCTCAGTATCAAAACCTTTTGGCAAGGCTTGGATAAATTCAAGTGCATTGGCTGTTTTGGCTGTGGCAATGATTTGCTCTTCATTAATATTTTCGCTACCAAAAGTAATATTATCCCGTAATGTGCCGTCAAAAATAGCTACATCTTGGGGGACATAAGAAATTGAACTGCGTAAATCTTGGAGAGAAAGGCTGTTAATTTCAGTACCATCAAAGCGGATTTGACCGCTGTTTGGATCATAAAAACGAAGAATCAGCGAAAAAATGGTGCTTTTTTCTGCACCTGAAGCACCAACAAAAGGCACAGTCTCGCCCGCTTTGACAGAAAAGGAAAGAGAGCGCAAAATCTTTTCTTTTGGTCTAGAAGGATATGTAAAATCAACCTGATCAAAAATGATTGCGCCTTGGACAGGTTGTGCCAATGGTAAAGGAACTTTGGGAGCTAAAATAGTGGGCTGTTTTTGCAATAATTCAGCAAGCCGTTCAGCAGCGCCCAGGGCTTGGATTAATTCTGCACCAAGTTCCG
>NZ_JBHIMP010000277.1:0-813 GCF_042194175.1 Bartonella sp. MR168JLCBS
TGGTTTAGGATTAGGCGATCGTTTTATTGAAATGGATGGTCGACCGGTTGAAAGTTTTGAGGATTTGAGAAATTATGTGAAATTTCATGGCGGAGATCCTATAGAATTTAAAATGGAACGCATGGGGCAGGTATTTACGACTGTGATTACACCAAAAGTGAGTGAGCGAGATGATGGATTTGGTAATCGGGTTCAAAGTGGAGTGATAGGTGTCGGTGTTCCTGTTGATCCAGAGAATCCTCAGCGTTTAGATCAAGCTTATCTAAAACATGTTCACTACAGTTTTAGCAAAGCTGTAAGAGAAGCATCAGATCGTTCCGTGTTTATTGCTAGCCAAACAATTTTTTTTATAAGTCGTTTAATAAGGGGAAAAGAAGATCATTGTCAGTTAAGTGGTCCTTCTAAGACGGTTAAGATTGCTTGGCAAGTAAGTGAAACAGGTTTTATCTCTTTGTTGAATTTTACTGCTTTTCTTTCGATAGGTGTTGGACTTATTAATCTTTTTCCAATTCCTCCACTTGATGGTGGGCATTTGTTGTTTCATGTGGTTGAAATCATTGCTGGGAAGCCAATATCAGCTAAAATCCGAGAAATTATTTTTCGCTTAGGTTTCTTCATTTTTCTCCTATTTATGATTTTTGCGTTCTTTAATGATTATTTTTGTTGGTTTAGCTAATTAAATTATGGAAAACATTTTACAAATTAGGTAATAGTAAAAAATATAAATTAAAAGTCGTTTACCATATCCACAAAATATTGTGGCATCGTGCGCTATAATTAGTATTAGTATAAGGGGTGGAAAGTCTCGCTGTG
>NZ_JBHIMP010000278.1:0-813 GCF_042194175.1 Bartonella sp. MR168JLCBS
CCGTTGGTTTCTAAGGTTCATAAACAAGCGATACGACATCAACGTCATGGTCGTCATGTTATATTGATTGGTCATGCTGGTCATCCTGAAGTGATAGGAACAATGGGACAGCTTGAAAAAGGAGCTGTTACTTTGATTGAAACGATAGAAGATGCTTTGCATTATCAGCCAGATGATCCAGATAAATTGGGGTTTGTGACGCAAACAACACTTTCTGTTGAAGATCCAGCAGGGATTCTTGATGTATTACAGAGACGTTTTCCTGCGTTGGAACCACCGGCTGCCGAATCAATTTGCTATGCTACGACGAATCGCCAAAATGCTGTTAAAGCGGCGGCACTGGGGAGTGATTTATTTTTGATTGTTGGTGCACCGAATTCTTCTAATTCACGACGTTTGGTAGAAGTTGCTGAGAGATTTGGTGCGCGGCAGTCTATTTTAGTTCAACGGGCTGATGAAATTGATTTTGATCGTCTGGGTCCTCTTTCTGTTGTGAGTCTTTCAGCAGGGGCTTCTGCGCCTGAAATTATTGTTGATGAAATTATTTCAGCTTTTCGTGAACGTTATGATGTTACAGTAGAATTGTCTGAAACAGTGGTAGAAAGGGAGACATTTTTGGTCAATCGGGAATTGCGCAATGTTATCTTAACGCCTCAAGATATCGCTTTTGTGTATGGTCAGTCTGAAACGCTAAAAAACAAAAACTAGGATACATAAATGCCTACAATGAAAGCAGAATAATGGCTGGTCTATACAGATATTCATTCAAATGATTTGAAGGCATTTTTGACAGGTTACTCGATCGGTTCACTT
>NZ_JBHIMP010000279.1:0-813 GCF_042194175.1 Bartonella sp. MR168JLCBS
TCTGCCAAAACCATCTGCCTACCGCCTTTCTTACACCAAAATTCACAAGCTTTATCGATAGATGCTATGCCACTTACCACCGTTAAGCGAATCCTACACCTCTGATCCGAAAGATATGAGTGTGCCCAGCAGACAATTTTGCTAAACTTTGTTCACGCAAGGATAAAAAAACGCGCAAATATGCCTCTCTTTCAGATCAAAAAAGACAAAATATTGATCAAGCATTTTCATTTGTAAATGAAGTATTCATTTTTTGCAAAGTGGTCTCAAGAGCCGTTGTTAAAGCACTTCTTCCCCCTTGACGCGAAAAACAGTTTGACAAAAGCTCATTTGTTCCGCCCTTCGTTGAAAACTCTTTCTCAAGCAGTGCAAAATCAAGAGACGTTGAACAATCAGTTTTTGTAATTTTGCGCATTTCATCAGTAAGATTTCCAAACATCATGGCAAGAAAATCTGCCGACTGCTGTTTTTTTAACCCCTTTGTTACAAACCATTGATGTGCTGTTTTTATAAAATTAAAATAAACCCCCATGAGTGAGCCGGCAGTCATAAAAAGATTAAATTGATCTTCCACTTCCAGCACCAATGTGCCGCCTAACGCATCAAATAAATTGCGTAAAAATGGATGATCTGGATAAATTGGCGTCAAATTTTTGCATTCTGCCACAAAAGGAAGCGGAACAGCACGATAAACCTTATGGTTGATCCACTCTTCAACTTCTGCTGCTTTTGCCATGGCAAGCACGGAAATGACAAGCTGTTCTGGATGAAAACGAAGAGAACGCAAAACTTCTTCTGCAATTTGGTTGGGCA
>NZ_JBHIMP010000280.1:0-812 GCF_042194175.1 Bartonella sp. MR168JLCBS
AATTTGTTGCTCTGTTTCACCTTTTAAGCTCGTGTGGTACTTATTTGCATCTGCTATCTATACAGGCTGTCCCACTTAAGCGTGCTTCCTCCATAGCTCTCTTATTTAAAAAATATCGAAAAATTATCTTTACCAAAGTTTTATCAAATCACATTCTGCATCTCAATTTCACCAAATTAGTTGGAAATAAGTGCCCACAACTTTGTATCAGGAGAAAGGAAATAAATAAATAAATAAATTCTGCATCTACTGAGCAAGAAAAAAATACTTACTTCCATTTAAGAAAAAAAGTTCAAAAAAATGTTTGACAGTTAAAAATCTCAACAATATTTTAACGAAAAGCTTTGTGTAAGTAGTGAAAACGATAGTACGTTTCTTCTCGAATCACATTGTCCAAATCGCATTTGCTCTAGCTTTGATTGTTCACGAGATATTCAAAATGGCGTAAGACGCTGCAAAAGCAGTTTTTTCGGATTATCTCGAAAACCAACGATTTTAAGTGTAAAGAAAGCTAATCAAACTGACTTTTATTTTCAATAAGAAATCCGAAAATGCAATAAAAATGGTATCATTGCATTTGAAAATTTGGGGTTGCATCCCTCCCAGCAGTTATGGGACACCCTGTGTAGCTGAAAATAATTTCAGGAGATGGAGAACTTGATTTAAGAAAACTTTTGTAAAGATAATTTTTCGATATTTTGATTAATAAGAGAGCTATGGAGGAAGCACGCTTAAGTGGGACACTCTGTATATCGATTATTTATTTACGACTGATAAAGTGGACACACGATAGACAATGACCAATTCGGTTG
>NZ_JBHIMP010000281.1:0-811 GCF_042194175.1 Bartonella sp. MR168JLCBS
TTACCAGCTGCGATGACTGCGCATATTGTCTATAAGGCAGTTGACGAGCGAGTTCCTGCAACGCTTTCTAAGAGAGTTATTGAGAATGTTATTCGTGAAAATATAAGTTTTGACGGGTTTTTAATGGCAGATGATGTTGTCAATGAAAGCTCTTTCAGGGAGTACGCTTTCAGAAAATTTTTCCGATTTAACACGTAAAATTTTTGCTGCAGGCTGTGACATTGTTTTTCACTGTAACAGTAATTTGGAAAAGATGTTTGCAATTGCGCAGATAATGCCCTTTTTAAAAGACAAAGCATTAGAATCTGCGGATAGTCCTTGCAGTAGGGTTTTGCACTCAGACAGATCAGATGAAATTGCCTTGAGAGAGGAATTTTCAAACCTTTTGACTTTTTATTTAAAGAGGTTTGTCATTTTTGATTTATCTGTGTTTGTTGGAATGCGCTGAGAAAAGTGGAGAGAGGCTAAAAAGTCAGTTTACAATAAAAACATGCGATTGCCTTTGACTTTAGAAGAAAATATACAAGTAAGATATGGCTATATTTGGTACATTCTTTACACAGTAAGCATGAACAATTGAAAGCAAATTTAAAAGCAGTGAGAGAAAGTGATGGGTAATATTTTTTCACCAACACATTTAATTGTGATTTTACTGATTGTCCTTGTGCTTTTCGGACGCGGTAAGGTTTCTGAATTAATGGGCGATGTGGCTAAGGGGATTAAAGCTTTTAAAAAGAATATGAAGGAAGAAGGAGAACTTCTCGAGGATAAACTTGAAATGTCCGACTCTTCCAAAACAACAGATGTTAGA
>NZ_JBHIMP010000282.1:0-809 GCF_042194175.1 Bartonella sp. MR168JLCBS
TAAACGTTTAATGCGTGCATTTTGGGGGCCTGTTTCATCGATAAAAACAATTCGTGTATCAAAATAGCCGCTTTCTCCCGTCATCTCACTATAGATCTCATCTGCGATCATATGTGCAACACGGCGCCAACGTTCTGTGGCGGTATAAAAACGCCGTCCTTTGAGTTGTTGACGCCCAAATACATCCCATAAACGAAAATCGACTCTCAATCGTCCGTCATTTTCTCTTATAACTTGTCCCGTGACCAAACCTTGCGCTTTTATTTTTTGCCAATGAGAAAAATGAGGTTGACTGTTGGGATTGGAGATTTCTTCAAAAAAAGATGCCTTATCAAGCGGTAAAAAAAGTCCTGATCGTTCAAGATCCGCTGTGACTACCGCTGCGATCTTCAGCCCGATCGAATCGTTGGAAACAAAATCCGTGATTGCAATAGGAATAGGATTAAAATCAGCACTGGAAATAGTGCCTTTCAATTTTGCATGGACAGATGAAAAACTCGAAAGCCACAAACTGCAAATGACAATAAACCAAGAAAAAAATATACGTCTCGTCATAACCATTATGGATATGTATCCTTTCATTGAAGAGCGAAAAATATTATATCTCACCGGATTATCTCTTGAAGGGGATCAACATTAAAATCGAAACCCTGTCCCCACAAATCATATTGATCGCGTGGGAGGTCTTTATAAGGTTGGCATGAAAAAACAGCTGCATAGACCTGTCTTATCATAATAGCTTGCTGACTTTCTTCACCACTTAAGGGATCAATGATAGGATTTCCTAAGATCATTCCTTCGCGGTCTAA
>NZ_JBHIMP010000283.1:0-809 GCF_042194175.1 Bartonella sp. MR168JLCBS
TTATGGTAAAAAAGAGTGCGTGAAGATTTCAGTGAGTGATAATGGTGTAGGGATGAGCGACGAAGAGATTGTGCAAGCTCTACAACCTTATGGTCAGGTAGAACGCAAAGACCGCCACTCTGGTGACAGCGTTTTTGTCGGAACTGGTCTAGGACTACCGATATGTAAAGCAATGGTAGAAGAAAGTGGTGGTCAATTTTTGTTGTTTTCAAAACCTAATCATGGAACAACTGTGGAAATGTTTTTTCCTGTGTTTCATGGGTGAGGCCATGCATAAATTTAATTTTTTTTGGCCAACAGGTCTCTGATTTCTGATAGGAGTTGTTCTTCCAGAGACATTTTTTTTGAATTTTCCTCTTTTTCTTGTTTGCGGCGGATTTTATTCATGCCTTTCACGAATAAGAAAAGAACCCAAGCAATGATGAGAAAATTGATAAGTAAAGTGATAAAGTTACCATAACTAATGGTCGCTCCGGCTGTTTTGGCAGCACTCAATGTAGCTTGTTTTTCACCGGCAAGCTGAATAAACATGTTAGAAAAATCAATCCCACCCGTGATGAAGCCAATGATTGGCATAAGAATATCATTGACAATTGAATTGACTAAGCCACCGAAAGCTCCCCCTATAATCACACCGATGGCGAGATCAATCATATTACCTTTTAGGGCAAATTCTTTGAACTCTTTAAGCATTGCATTTTCCCCTTTGTATATGCGACATACGGTAACTTTAACTATCGCTTTTGATGAAAAAGGAAAGGGAAATTTTTTACTTTCTTGTAGATTATATTACAAATATCAAAAATTTT
>NZ_JBHIMP010000284.1:0-808 GCF_042194175.1 Bartonella sp. MR168JLCBS
TGCAAAAATAGATTTTTTTAAAATAACCATCATGGATATGCTACCTTATTACAGGATGCACTTTTAACCTCAAAGATAAATCTCCAATAGCAGAAAATCTTTAATAATCTGCTTATAGGGGGTATATGAATGATAAAAGTATAAAGAATAGAGAAGAAAATCTTGGTATTATTTTTCAGGAAGATATTAATGATGCTTTTAAGCAGCGTATAGGCGTATAGGATAGATCAATGGTTATTTGAAGTCCGTGGTGAAGGAAGGTTGGGTGGATATTACTGAAGAGGGAAATCTGTTTGATGATTATATAATGGAAAAATCCCATGATGATCACGATAGTAACAGTGGTTTTTTAGATTGTTGTTTACAAATTAAAGCAAAAAGCCTCTTTAGTTTTGCTTGCATGAGAGAAGTAAAGGGTTTTATTGGTTTTTTGTTTTAAAGTCCTTACAGAAGTTCGCAAACATAGAAGCAAAATGGAAGAGTTTTTTATTGGATGAACCAGCAAATAATTTACATATTCATCCATAGGAAAAGATATTAAGTTCTTTACAAACTTTATCGAAAATAAAAGATAATGAAGCCATTTATTCGACATATTCTCCTTACCTTATTAACGACGATAATTTGAATAATTTGTTTGTACGTAATGAGGCAAATGATTTTGAAACACATCGAATTGTCTGTGGAAAGTTTCTGGAATTAACTACATCTGCCGGAGAAATTGTGAGGGCTGTTGAACCTGTTGTTCAACAAGCATGGATTAGTTGCATAAAAGAGAAAGGATCTAGAGCTAGGATTATGGATAAAT
>NZ_JBHIMP010000285.1:0-807 GCF_042194175.1 Bartonella sp. MR168JLCBS
CACCAGTTGAGATATCAAACCAACCCCGTGTAACGTCAAAACATCTTGATCTTTGCACGCCTTTATACAGGGAAATGTCTCTAAATTTTTCAGCGAATAACGAATAGAAAATTACTCTAATGCGGTCTGCTGCTCTAGCCCAGTCAATGATTTATTGCTAACAACTGTTTGTGCTGCTGGTGCCAAAAGACTTATCCATTGACCAATAAAATCATTTGACGATAAAGATTTGCCCGTCCCTTCAAGAACAGTGCTCAGCTCAGCCCTTCCCCACAATGGCCATAACCAAAAACAACAATATGCTTGACCTCAAGGAATTGCACCGCATGTTTAATCGCTGCTGATGTTGCGTGATATTGGTTATCAAGACAAAAAAGAGGAACTAAATTTGCCACGTTGCGCAGGCGTAAAAACTTCATTTAAGTTTAGCATAAAAATCGTTCTTGGCACTACCCGCGAATTACAACAAGTAATGACTAAAACTTCAGGTTTCTGCTCTTCAATCGCCAATTGCTGACAATGGGCTATTTTATATGAAAAATGATTTTTTGTAAACGACTGATAAATGCTTAAAAGTCTTTCTGGTAAACGCGTCATTTTATATATTTCAAAAGAACAGACTATTAATATACAAAAACACTAAAAATGTCCTTTCATCGACGCAAAACATTTTCTTAGAACGGCAAATTATTATTGTAAAGGAGAAGAAACAACTTTATCTTATCCAAAAACTATTCTCTTAAGGAGGAAGGTGTTACACTTTAAGGAAGAAAGTGTCATACTGCAGAGAATGATATAATAGTCTAC
>NZ_JBHIMP010000031.1:0-5257 GCF_042194175.1 Bartonella sp. MR168JLCBS
ACAACCCTTTAAACTTGATCTCCAAAAAGCAAAGGAACTTTTAACAGAGGCAGGTTATCCGGATGGTTTTGAGGCCAGTATTTTTGCTGGTACTTCTCCTTATCCTTTTGCTTTGCCTATTGCTCAGTCCCTTCAAGACAATGCAAAAAAGGTTGGGGTACGTTTTAAAATTGAACGTTTTGTGGGCACGCAGTTATTTTCAAAACTATCTGCACGTACTTTTGATACGATTTTTTTCGGATGGAATAATGATTCTGCGGATCCTCATACAATGGCTTCACGCCTTATTTACAATCCTGATAATCGGCTTGAGGCTAAAAATACAGGCTATGCGAGTTGGTGCCATGGGTATTTGGACGAAACTATGAATCAAAAGGTTCAAGATGCGTTGTTTCAAAAAGATCCCAAAAAACGGGCGCAAATGTATGCTGATTTGCAACGTGAATTTATGCAGAAAGGACCTTATGCTTTTATCTATCAGACGTATCACACAATAGCGATGACACCTGATGTCAAAAAATGGGTTTGGAATAGTGCCCCACGTATTTTTTATAGTGCAATTGAAAAATAAGAAGGTATCAGGTTTATAAAATATAAAAAACATGATCATGATATATTTGATGTATTGCAAAGCTCTTTAACACTTTGCAATACGTTGAATTTTATCGGGAATGGATTACTATGTTGTGTAGAGAATTTTATTTCAGGAATTCTTATGAAAGATGTGTTTGTGTGGATGTTAAGATTGAATATTTTAACTTCTATTGATACGGCTTTCGGATGGAATAATAACTTTGGAGATCCCCATACAACGGCTCCAAGCTTTTTTTATAACTCGGATAATCGGTTTGAAATTCAAAATATAAGCTTGTTCTAGCCGGTGTTATGGGTATTTTGATGAAGCTATAAATAAAAATTTTAAAGATTGTGTTGTTTCAAAAAGTTTCACAGAAACGGGCGTAAAGAATTGAAAAATGGTAAGGTTGTTTAGTGAAAAAACAGGTATAACAAATGTGGCAGAATTTACTGTTTCCGAAATAGCAGGAGCTCTAAAGCGTGTTGTTGAAGAAAAGTTTGGTTATGTACGGGTGCGTGGGGAGATATCAGGTTACCGTGGTACTCATGCTTCGGGACATGCTTATTTTGCTTTAAAAGATGATAAGGCACGGTTGGAAGCTGTTATTTGGCGTGGAGTGATGGAAAAGCTCAAATTTCCTCCTGAAGAAGGGATGGAAGTGGTTGCTGTTGGTAAACTTACAACTTATCCAGGATCATCGAAATATCAAATTGTCATTGAGGCTCTTGAACCAACGGGGGTTGGTGCTTTGATGACACTTCTTGAAAATCGTAAGAAAAAGTTTGTGGAAGAAGGCTTATTTGATGAAGCAAAGAAAAAACCTTTGCCTTATATGCCTCGAATTATAGGCGTTGTCACATCACCAACAGGTGCTGTTATTCGTGATATTATTCATCGTATATCCGATCGTTTTCCGTTACATATTTTGGTTTGGCCTGTACGTGTTCAGGGGGAAACAAGTGGGAGAGAGGTAGCTGTTGCTGTTGAAGGTTTTAATGCTCTTGCTCTAGGAGGACTTATTCCAAAACCTGATCTTATTATTGTTGCACGAGGAGGGGGAAGTTTAGAAGATTTGTGGGGGTTTAATGATGAAGCTGTTGTTCGTGCTGTTTATGCTTCTGCTCTTCCCGTTATTTCTGCTGTTGGGCATGAAACGGACTGGACTTTGATTGATTATGTCGCTGATTGGCGTGCTCCAACTCCTACAGGAGCTGCAGAAAAGGCTGTTCCCGTTAAGCTTGATCTTGAAGTGTGTGTTGCGTCTCTTGGGGCACGTTTGCGCAAGGGACTTGTACGTTCTTTTGATTTTCATCAACAAAAGTTGCGTGCAGCCAGACGTGGTCTTCCCACTGTCGACCAACTTTTTGCTCTACCACGGCGTGGTTTTGATGAAATTTCAAATCGATTACAGCGTGCTCTTTGTGTGAGCTACGATAAAAAATGTTTTTCTTTTCATACTCTTCGTTTACGTCTTTCGCTACGTTTGTTAAATAGTGAAAAAGCACAACGCAATACAAAGGAATATACGGCGCGCCTTCATCGTGCTTTTGTGCGTAGTGTGGAAAAACAACGTGCCCAAATGGAGCTTGCATTCAGACTTTTAAAAAGCACTTCTTATCAGAATATTTTAGAGCGTGGTTTTGTTTTGGCTTTGGGGCAAGATAATAAGCCCGTTAAACGGTTGACTCAGTTTCCTGAAACAGGGCAAATAAATTTACGCTTTTTTGATGGTGATATCAGTGTTGCAATACAAGAACCTATTTTTTCTAAACGTTCAAAACACAAGCAGATAAAGCCGCCAAACGATGATCAAGGAACTCTCTTTTAATACGGTTAATGCCATGCTTGCGGAAGGTCTTCTTAAGGGAGTGGATGGAAAAGTTCGTTGCGCATGGGCTGGAACGGATCCACTTTATTGTGCTTATCATGATAACGAATGGGGAAAACCTGTTTTTGAGGATATCTGTTTGTTTGAAAAAATTTGTCTTGAAGGTTTCCAAGCGGGGCTTTCTTGGTTTACAATTTTAAAAAAACGCTCTTTTTTTCGCATTGCATTTGATCACTTTGACTTTGAAAAGATTGCTCATTATGATGAGCTAAAGGTGCAAATGTTAATGCAGAATAAAGACATTGTTCGCCATCAAAGAAAAATTCAATCAGTGCTTAATAATGCACTTAGAGCACAGGAAATTATAACAGAGTGGGGGAGCTTGTCCCGCTATTTTTGGTCTTTTCAGCCACCACAATCAGAGCGTTATGAAAAGATAGACTTTCAAACACTGTCGGCTCATCCTACAACCCCTGCTTCTCTTCGTCTTTCTCAAGACTTGAAGAAACGTGGCTGGACATTTATTGGTCCCACAATTTGTTATGCTTTTATGCAGTCCGTAGGGATTGTTAATGATCATCTTGAAGGATGTTTTTGTCGATAAATTAGCCAACGTTCTTTTGTAAGGGTAATGATCAATAGGATAATAATTGAATTGTTTAATAAATGTATAGATTATACAACTCCACTGTATAAGATAATTAAAATATATAAACTATACAATATCAACGATTTCCTACTATTGTTGGCACTCAAAACGATAAAGGTATAATTTTGAGGATGAAAAAATAGATGCAAAAAGGAGTGATACCTTAACTGTCATGTATCTGAAGTTAGATAATGGTAATGTCTTGTATGTTTTAAAGAAACATCTAGTGTATCAAAGCCCATTTTGCGACGCAGCCCATGAATGGTATAATAGTCAATCCATTGTGCACTCCATCTTCACGCTTATGACGGAGCAAATCGGCACCATCACACACTTTACGAGCGTTCAATGTTGTGCAACAGTCTTTGGCATTTGAAATGGTTCAGAAGAGGTGTTTTTATTTCTGTTAATAGACATGACCGTTATAATAAGTAATGAATATTTTATTCATGTTTATTGACGAATGCAAAGTGGTTTTTAGAGGGCGTGCTGTTGTTGCATTGTTATATTTTACTTTGGTTGTATGGTAGTTGGTTTATTTGTGTGTAGGTCGATTGTCCAATACTTACCTAGGCAATAAAAATAAAATGCAGCGATGAAAAATTAAAGTTAAATGACTCAAGCTGCTTGTGTTGGGTTTTATTATCTGATAGTTTTCTCTTATTAGAGAGTGATCTTGCCGCGTGTGCGCTCCATTTTTGGGAAGGTGATTAAGCTCAGGCAGGCTTGTATCCACTACATTGCTTAGTTGAATCTCTGTATGTTTCTGCTGGAAACAAGAGTTTTGTTGCAGTATGTTGTTTTCTGTTCTATTTTTATAGTGGTAAAGCAATGATGCGCACTAAAGTTTAGAAGGGTTCATATTCGTTATGTCTTTGGGGGGTAGTCTGATGAATTTTGTTTTTATCAATAGAGAAGTGCATTTTAGTGTGTATTCTTTTATTGCAAGCTTTATCTCTCAAAAGACAAAGCTTGGAAGGGGTGATTATTCTCATTGTTTCTTTGTTTTTGTTAACGTGTTTGGTTTTGTTGGTAAAAACGTAAAGCTTTTGACACTTGGTTTTCAAAAGATTAAGCAGATTTTTGTGGGGGGGGGTAGAGTTTTAGAAAAGATCTTTTCTTATGCCTTTCTGCTATTTTAGTGCAGTTTTGATCATGTAGTAAAGATGCACCGCATCTTGAAATTGAGTGTTTGAGGAGAATGACGATTTTTAAAGTTTGCATATTTTATTTTAAATACCGCCTAAAGGAATAGAATGGTGAATTCATAAATTTTTGCGCAATGATTTTTTTAAAAGCTTACCATTTTGGGGGCTACAAGGCTTATCGTTTTGATGATTAATGGGGCTGGTATACGGCATTATCGTATGCAAAGAAAGGTTATGAAAGAATGTGATACTGGTTAGCAAAACATATATTTCATGTTCGCTATGGTTTGATTGAGATGTAAGTCAATGAATTTATAAAGTAGATGACTCTGTATAGGCGATTAGAATGTATTTGTTCAATGTGTATAATTATAAATTTGCCATGTTATTTCAGCGTCATTAATTAATAAAAAATAAATAAAGGGAAACGTTTATGAACTCGAAGAAAACAATATTGAAAAGTAGCAGCTCTCTTGTTGCTGCTCTTGTGGCACTGGGAGTAGTTGTACAACAGGTTTCAGCAAAAACACCGGCTAATACTCTTGTGATGGCTTGGAATCTTGATGCAATCAGTACATTTGATCCTGCCCAAAGCAATGATGTTTATGCAAGTGAAATTATTGGAAATGTTTGTGATAATTTGGTCAGTACTGCGACAGATGATCCAACAAAAATAGTTCCGTCTTTAGCAACTCATTGGGATGTTTCAGGTGATGATCACAGTACGGTGATTACCTTTCATTTGCGTGATGGTTTAAAGTTTAACGATGGTAGATCAGCCAATGCCAATGATCTTGTTTGGGGTATGAAGCGGATTGTCAAATTGCAGATGGCTAATGCAGCAATTTTTAATGAATATGGAATTACAGAACAAAATGTTAATGATGCTTTGCAAGCTGTTGATGAGAAAACAGTGGTGATGAAATTTGATAAGCCTTATCCAGCAGAGCTCATTCTGAATAATGTTGTTGCGAGTCGTGCAACAGCTTTGCTTGATCGTAAGACGATCATGAAACACGAAAAAAATGGTGATTTGGGAAATCAGTATTTGAAAA
>NZ_JBHIMP010000286.1:0-805 GCF_042194175.1 Bartonella sp. MR168JLCBS
ATTGGAAAAACACGTGCTAAACAAGATCAGCTTGTTGGCACTGCGCGTACTGAGGTTATTTCATTGAGCGAGCGCGCAAAAGTTTTACCTCTGCTCATTCATGGTGATGCTGCTTTTGCAGGTCAAGGTGTGATTCAAGAAACTTTTGGTCTTTCAGGTTTAAAAGGTTACCGGGTTGCCGGCTCTATTCATGTTATTGTCAATAATCAAATTGGATTTACAACCGATCCCCGTTTTTCGCGCTCTTCACCTTATCCATCGGATGTGGCAAAAATGATCGATGCGCCCATTTTTCATGTGAATGGTGATGATCCTGAAGCTGTTGTTTTTATTGCAAAAATAGCAACGGAATTTCGTCAAATTTTTCATAAACCGGTGGTGATTGATATGTTTTGTTATCGCCGTTATGGACATAATGAAGGCGATGAACCTTCTTTTACACAACCGCTTATGTATAAGGCGATCCGTAATCACAAAACAACTCTTCAGCTTTATGGTGACCAGTTGGTAAAAGAAGGCGTGATTTCTTTAGAAGAGATTGAGCAGCAAAAAAAGCTGTGGCGTGATAAGCTTGAGGCTGAGTTTGAAGCGAGTACCTCTTATAAACCCAGTAAAGCTGATTGGCTTGATGGGAGTTGGACGGGGCTTAAAGCTTCCAGTAATACTGAAGAGCAATACTTTGGAACGACTGGTGTGGCATTGAAGACTTTAAAGGAAATTGGTCAGAAACTTGTCGAGATTCCTCCCAATTTTCATGTTCATAAAACTATTCAGCGTTTTTTAAGTAATCGTGCTAAGGTTTTTG
>NZ_JBHIMP010000287.1:0-804 GCF_042194175.1 Bartonella sp. MR168JLCBS
GCTGAATCCACGTTAAAAGCGTTTGTTTTTGGGTTTTTGATGGCTTTTTTGTGGTCTGATTTGTCGTTGTTGTTCGAGAGTTTGCGTGGTGGCGCTTGCTTGTTACAAAAGAAGGCCGTTTACACAATGACCCTACAGCGCTGACACTATGACTGCTTGTACGGCTGCTACAAGAAAGGCAAAGAAGCTTTTTATAATTTTCAAGCTCTTGGATGCCCATTGCTGTAAAAATTGCTGCTTGCTTGGAAGAATAAGGCTCTAAAGCTTTCGCGTATCTTAAATAGAGAGCTGCATATTGCTCTTTTGTTTTAAGGGCACGAAGCATCATCTTTTGTGCTGAACGAAAGGACAGAGCTTTGCGTTGTACAAATGAAAAAAACGACTTCAACATTTTCTGTTCCTTTGCACTTTAGAATAATTCTAAGATATAAGATGAAAAAAGCGAAAGTCAATCTAAAATATAAGAATTGAGAAAAAGAGTGGTGAAAAAAAGAAGCATTTTGGTCAAAAAAACAAAAAAATCGGTCGAAAAAGTCAGGAAAAAAAGCCAGTCTATAAAAGCTCTAGGGGAAACAATTGTCGGCACAGAGAAATGCAAAGGATTGTGCCGAGGGACTTGGAAGATTCTGTCGAAGGATTGGGCCAGAGATTATGTTGGTGGATTAGACGAAGGAAGCTCTGTTGGAAAAAATTTTGTTTCCAAAGGAATCAATCTATTGATTTTTCATCATAAATTATCAATCTCATGCGCTCTTGTCTATAATCAATAAAAATTTTGGGATCGCAGTTCAAAAGGTGGAATTG
>NZ_JBHIMP010000288.1:0-803 GCF_042194175.1 Bartonella sp. MR168JLCBS
GATCAATTTTATTGAAAAGTTGCGTGAACACTGTAAAGTTCATGGAATTCCTCTTTAACGAATTTTCAACTTTTTATCACCTTGAAACATAGATACATGCTAAACGCGTTATTTGCATTTATACATTACCTAAGTATTTTCATCACGATACCTTGGCTTTGAGAAAACCTTTCTGCCCCTCTGAATTGTTCAGATAGTACTGAACTTTCTACATTGGCTTTTGTTTTTATCGTATGGTAGGCATCCCTTTTGCTTCATGGTTAAAAAATTTCATACTAAGTTCGCGTTTTTTCTTTTTGATAAGTGATTGCTCAGCGTTACGTAAATGCGCTACCATTTCCATCTTTATAAATTCATTTTGGATCATGGCTAACGAACCATCGATATGTGCTTGAAGATCTGCAGTATCTTTCAGGTTTTCTTTTTTTTGAATTTCATCTAATAGATGTTGGAGGTATTTAAAACGATTTTCTACGTTTTCAAAAGTTTCTAAACTTACAGCTTTATCTAGTATCGATGCAAATTGTAAACGCCTTGAAATAGCTTTGCCCATTTGCTCAAAAGACCCATAAATTTTGTTTTCTTCCTCTAATACCTTTTGATATGATTCCCGTGAAAGCTTATCTCTCTTATAGAGCGATTCTGGTTCTTTGAGAAAAAAACTAGAAAAGTCTATTTTCTGAGGTGCAGTTTTCTGACCCTTTGTTATAGCTTGATAGGCTTTTTCTGTTTGCGAAAGTTGTTCTTTTTTTAACTCAAGCTGTTTTTTTAAGAGCTCTATAATCTCCAGATATTCTGCTGGT
>NZ_JBHIMP010000289.1:0-802 GCF_042194175.1 Bartonella sp. MR168JLCBS
TGGAGAAATTGAACGTCTTCTGCTTTTAGCTCGCCTCATTCGTCGTTGGCGTGAAAATTTACCTGCTCATATGCGGACCAGGTTTGGCACAGAAGATGTGCTTATTCCTACTCATACTGCCGATGCAATTTGGCTTGCACAAGATTTAGCACACTTGATGGATGAAATTGAAACAGAAGCAGCAAATTGGTCAAAGCTTAAAGATATTGCACCCGATATGGTCGCCGAATGGTGGCAAATAACGCTCGATTTTCTTACCATTGTCACACAAAACTGGCCGCAAATCTTAAAAGAAAGACAACGAAGCAATCCAGCTGAATGGCGCAATCAAATACTCAAAATGCATGCCGAGACTTTGTATCGTACACAACCTGAGAAACCTATACTCGCGGCTGGTGTATCAGGTTCTATTCCCGCAGTTTCTGATCTTCTAAAGGTCGTTGCCTCCCTACCAAAAGGTGCTGTTGTTCTTCCAGGCCTTGATCTTCATATGGATGAAAATCAACGGCATGCATTATCCACAACCCATGAAGAAAAAAAATCTTTTGATTCTTTCGATCATGCAGCTAATGTTTTTGGCCACCCTCAATATCATTTAAAAAAGCTTCTCTCTCTTATGAAATGCCAGCGCATTCATGTTCGTGAAATTGGCCAACAAAGCACAATAAAAGCAAAACGCGCGGCTCTTTTATCAGAAGCATTCCGACCAGCCTCTACAACAGACCGATGGATACAAATTGTCCGCGATGATTATGAAAACCTGTGTGCAGATTGGTCATTCATTGAAGCTATAAATGAACGC
>NZ_JBHIMP010000290.1:0-801 GCF_042194175.1 Bartonella sp. MR168JLCBS
AGGAGCACGGGCACGTGTTGCACTTTCAGGATTGACCATTGCAGAAAGTTTCCGTGATGAAGGTCAAGATGTTCTTTTCTTCGTCGATAATATCTTCCGTTTTACACAAGCAGGCGCTGAAGTGTCAGCTCTTTTAGGACGTATCCCTTCTGCTGTGGGCTATCAGCCAACTTTGGCAACGGACATGGGGGCTTTGCAAGAGCGTATTACAAGTACAAAAACAGGCTCTATTACCTCTGTTCAGGCTATTTATGTGCCGGCTGATGATTTGACAGATCCAGCGCCAGCTACATCTTTTGCCCATTTGGATGCGACAACGGTTCTTTCCCGTTCGATTGCTGAAAAGGGTATTTATCCAGCAGTTGATCCCCTTGATTCTTTCTCACGCATGTTGGATCCATTGGTTGTGGGTGAAGAGCATTATACTGTTGCCTGTCAAGTTCAGACCATTTTGCAACGTTATAGATCGTTGCAGGATATTATTGCTATTCTTGGAATGGATGAACTTTCTGAAGAGGACAAGTTGCTGGTAGGGCGAGCGCGTAAAATTGAACGTTTTCTTTCGCAACCTTTCCATGTGGCTGAAACCTTTACTGGATCACCTGGAAAACTGGTACCTTTAGAAGAAACAATCAAAGGGTTTAAAGGTCTTTGTGCTGGTGATTATGATGATTTGCCAGAAGCAGCTTTTTATATGGTGGGTTCGATTGATGAAGCTCTTGAAAAAGGAAAACGTCTTATTGCAGAAGCTGCTTCATAAAGAGAAAATTTGTAATAAATGCTTATTGTAGACAGGACAAA
>NZ_JBHIMP010000291.1:0-800 GCF_042194175.1 Bartonella sp. MR168JLCBS
CCAGCTGTATCCCTTATCATGCCTATTGACTATGATCACGAAACCTTTCTTGGAAAAACAATTGCACAAATCGCTTTTCAAAAAGGGGGAATTATAAAACCGCAAGTCCCAGTGGTTATCGGTAAGCAAGAGCATGATGAAACCCTTTCTGTTTTAACGACCCTTGCTGATAAAAACAAAGCACCTTTTTCCTTATTTGAGCAAGATTATCAAAGCTATACAGAACATGGACATATGGTCTTTCAAAACAATCAAGGTCTCATAAATCTTCCACTTCCTAATCTGATTGGAATGCATCAAATTGCCAATGCTGGAGCTTCTCTTGAAGCAATTTATCAAGCAGGTTTTCGACTTTCAGAACAAGCAATTAGTCATGCTTTGCAAAATATTTACTGGCCAGCACGGATGCAACATCTTACCCATGGAAATTTAGTTGATCAAATGTCTCCTGGTATTGATTTATGGTTAGATGGCGGTCACAATCCCGCTGCTGGAAAAGTTGTTGCGGCAGAACTTATTCAATGGAAAAAAAAATCAACCCGTCCTATTATTATGATTGCCAGTATGCTCAATACCAAAGATACTGTCGGTTATTTTCGCCCTTTAGCAAACCTTGTCGATAAAGTTTATACGATTCCGTTGATCGACAACAACGCAAGTCTTTGTCCAACGATTTTAGCTGAATCAGCGAGAAAAGTAGGGCTTCTTGCCAACCCACAAGCACATCTTCAAGAGGCCTTACAGAGAATTAACACAGAGTATAGAGAAGCAATCGTCCTCATAGGTGGTTCTCTTTACCT
>NZ_JBHIMP010000292.1:0-797 GCF_042194175.1 Bartonella sp. MR168JLCBS
TTTAAATGGTCGTGAAGTAACTAAGCGTGATGTGCGTATGGCATTGGCAGATGTTTCGCACAAAGCTTTTGATGCTGAGCGCCATGTCTTGCATTCAGTTCCAGTCTCTTATGTATTAGATGGAGATAAAGGAATTTCTGATCCTATCGGCATGACAGGGGAATTATTTGGTGTAGATGTGCATGTTGTAACAGCGGAAACAGCGTCTTTACGTAATTTAGAAGCTTGCATTAATCGTGCGCATTTGAGCGTTGAAGCAATGGTTGTAACTCCCTTTGCAAGTGGTCTTGCTGTTTTGATGAATGATGAGGCGCATTTAGGAGCAGCTTGTATTGATTTTGGTGGTGGAACAACAACATTTTCAGTATTTTCTGAAGGAAAATTTGTCCATGCCGATGCGCTTGCCGTTGGGGGATATCATGTGACTCTCGATGTTGCGCGTGGATTCTCTATGTCTATTACCGAAGCAGAACGTTTAAAGGTTGTCTACGGTTCAGCACTTCTGACAAGTGCTGATGAGCGGCATATGATTAATGTGACAGAGATTGGCAACAAGCCTGGTGAAATCCAATATCCACGTGCTGTTCTAGGACGTATCATTCGTGCACGTGTTGAAGAAATATTGGAGATGGTGCGTGATTGTTTGAATCGTTCTGGTTTTGGTCACATCATTGGTAAGCGTGTTATTTTGGCCGGAGGAGCAAGCCAGTTAACAGGGTTGCCAGAAATGGCCCGTATTATATTGGGAAGAAATGTTCGTATAGGGCGGCCTTTAGGCATTTCTAGGCTTCCTTCTC
>NZ_JBHIMP010000293.1:0-333 GCF_042194175.1 Bartonella sp. MR168JLCBS
TGCCAGCTGAAAATGCTGCACTGCAAAGTAAAGTGCATCCCAAAACCTGGACTTATCAGAATATTGCAGTAATGCGTGGGCAGTTAAAGCAGTTAGGCCTTTCTTTGGATTGGTCGCGTGAATTTGCAACTTGTGATGTGGCATATTACCATCGCCAACAAATGCTGTTTCTTGATCTGTATCAGAAGGGGTTGGTTACGCGCAAAGTGGCCAAGGTAAATTGGGATCCCGTTGACCAAACCGTTTTGGCAAATGAGCAGGTTGTTGATGGATGCGGGTGGCGTTCTGGTGCTTTGGTTGAACAGCGTGAATTGGCACAGTGGTTTTTCAAAA
>NZ_JBHIMP010000293.1:343-797 GCF_042194175.1 Bartonella sp. MR168JLCBS
TAGTGATTTTAGTGAAGATCTCTTGGCAGGGCTTGAAGAGCTTGAGCAGTGGCCGGAAAAAGTCCGCACTATGCAAAAAAATTGGATTGGAAAGTCACAAGGTTTATTGATTCGTTGGGCTTTAAAGTCGACAAATGGTGCTGATGAGGTTTGTGAAGAATTTAAAGAAGTTGTTTGTTATTCAACGCGACCTGATACGCTTTTTGGAGCCTCTTTTTTGGCGCTGTCTGTCGATCATCCCATTTCGCAAGCTTTAGCGCAAAAAGACAAAGCACTTAGCGCTTTTATCGAAAATTGTCGGTGTGGTGGAATGACAACCGCAGCACTTGAAACAGCTGAAAAGCAAGGATTTTGTACATCGCTTTTGGCTGTTCATCCCTTTAATTCAAGGATACATCTTCCCGTTTATATTGCTAATTTTGTGCTTATGGACTATGGAACTGGAGTTGTTTTT
>NZ_JBHIMP010000032.1:0-5053 GCF_042194175.1 Bartonella sp. MR168JLCBS
AAAGGACGTAAAACAAAACAGTCCCTTCAGGGTATTTTAGGTGTACGCTATAGTTTTTAATTATATGGTTATTTTTTAGTTATCTTTAAATGTATGGTTGTCTTTAAAGGTCTTTAATGAAGGTTCAGAGAACAATTTTTCAGAGCATGCCGCTTCGCTTTTCATGATAGCTGTATACCCTTATATACTTTATTATGCATTACTTTTTTCTTTGATAAGAAAACTCTGAGGAAATGCTAAAGAAGCACTATAAAAACGTTCTTATATTCTTGATCAAAAAAAGCATTTAAAAGACTGTAAAAAACAGTTTTTTATGAGATAAGGAGAATGTTTAAGAAGGATTCTTTACAATCTAAGGTTGAAAATATGTTTTATAGAGCTAATTACGTTTGGTGTCTATGCAGGCGTGAAGGGGGGAGGATATGGCTCTACAATATAAATGGAAACAACATTGTTGGATACTCATGTTGAGCAGCTGTTTTGTGCAAGCTGCTGCTGCAAATGAGGGGGGAATACCACTTTTTTGTCAATCTTCAAGTTATGAAAGTGGCAAAATATTTCAGGATCAATACAATGAGGATATGAAAACAGGAAGATGCATTCTTGGAGCATCTAATGATGTTATTATAAGGACGCGCAATGAATTAGACTTTTTAAAAAAGCCTAGCGATTTTACTGAGGATAAGGGCGCTAGAGTGTTTGCGAGTCAACAGGAGCTTGACAGCAGTCGTCGTGACAATGTCGGATATAATTTACAAGAACAAAATATTGCGTTTCTTAAAAAACCTGAACTTATCTTCATTAAAGATGGGGCACTGTTAGAAAATTATGTCCTTGATAATGAAGGTAAAGCATACATTTCAAATGATGGCGAGAGTGATAGCCCAGGGCGATCCATTAATAATACTGTAAGGAATGGTGCAGAGCTTTATGTGTATGCAGGAGGTCTCAGTGAGAATAGTAAAATTGAACATGGTGGAACTGAAAATGTTGAGGCTTTAAATGGAAAACAAGGCTTTTCGAAAAATGCTGTCGTTAAAGAAGGTGGACAACAAAGTGTTGGAAATGGAGGAAAAGTAGAGGGGACTAAAATTTATGGTGGTGAGCAACTTGTTTTCGGGGAGGGGGATGTTGGAGGAGAAGTTAAAGGGAGTAGTGCTTCTCATACTGTCATTTATGGTCAAGATGAAACACTAGGACAACAAAAAGTATATGATGGCGGAAAAGTTTGGGATACGAAAGTTATGCGAGGGGGCGTACAAGAGGTTGGAAAAAAATCTCAAAGTGCTAAAAATGGTGGTTTTGCATTTGACACAGAAATTTTTAGCGGTGGTAAACAGCGTATCTTAAAAGGCGGTAAGGCTATTGGAGTTACTTTAAATGAGAGCGCTATTCAGGAAATATATGCTGATGGATCTGTAAAAAATCTAACAATGAATGATGAAACAAAATCATGGGTGCATGCTGGGGCAACATTAGAAGGCAAGACACAGGTAAATCATTCTGGGCAGATTCATCTTTATGCTGGGAATGATCAACATCATACCATAGTAGAAGATATTATTTTAAATGGAAAAGATACAAAACTGTACTCTATTACTGATGAGTTTGATGGAAAAAGTTCTTTGATACAAAAATTAAGTGGTGAAGGGAGTGTTATTTTTTCGTTTACAGGTTCTGATCCATATTATTCTCAGCTTCATGTGAATAATCTTTCAGGAAATTTACATTTCGCGTTCAATACTACGATTGCCCATAACCGTGGTGATTATCTCTTTGTTGAGAAAGGTGCTGGGAATCATACGATAAGTGTTGCTGATTCTGGAGTTGAAATCACGGATCCTTTTTCAAATAAGCGTGATTTAATTATGGATCAAAGTGGTGGCGCACATTTTACGCTGACAGATCTTAAGGGTGACAAAATTAACGCCATTGATGGTGGAACTTATATGTATGACTTGAAAGAAAGAAAGGATGAAAATGGAAAAGTGTGGTTTTTATCTGCAGACCGCCTCAGTGGACCAGAAACCTCTATTCCAGATCCGGCAAATCCTTTTGTTCCTGGTGAGACATCAACAACACCCTCTACAGATGCAGTGTTAACGTTGTCCGTAGTTCCTGGACTTGTTTTTAACAATGAGTTGCAAATTGTAAGGAATGGTAGAAAAATTTGGAACAGAAATAGGAAAGATATCGAACTATGGACTTATGCGATTAAGAGCAGAGAACGTATTGCGACAGGACATACACACTTTAAGCTTGGGCAGACAGGTTTAGTCTTTGGTGCTGATCAGTTGAGTGAATTAAGGCATGGAGAGTTGTATGTTGGTGGTTTCGGTAGTTATGATCAAGCACGTATTTCTCATGCACGAGGTGGTAATAGTGATCTGAGTTCTTATAGCATTGGAACTTATGCAACTTATTTTGATCATCGCGGATGGTATATGGATGGTGTTTTGAAATATAATTATTACCGAGATAATTTGAAAGCTATCTCCACGAATGGTTTAGCTATTCAAAGTCATTACAATCAGTGGGCGATAGGTGGGTCATTTGAAATTGGTTGTTATTTTACACCGGCACAGAATACTTGGATGCAGCCTTATATCAAGCTAACAGGTTTGCAGGTTGAAGGTAAAAAAATAAAACTTTCAAATGGAATGATAGGTGATCTAAGCCCATTGGTTTCATTCCGCAGTGAAGTTGGATTAACTGCAGGACATGAATTCTTTGTGAATTCAGAAACTTCATTAACAGCTTACATTATGGCAGCTTGGTTGCGTGAGAATGTAAATAATAATTATACGACAATTAATAACCAGCATAAATTTATTACAGACTTATCGGGTAATGCAGGTAAATTGGGAATTGGTGTAAACGGTTCGGTCAATGATAAACTGACACTTTATGCGGAAGCACATTATCTAAAAGGACATAAGATTAAGAATGCTCTTCAAGCTATTTTAGGATTACGCTATAGTTTCTAAATATGTGTGTACGCGGCTGATTAACTTTATGAATGTAATTATTTTGCAAGCTTAAACAGATAACGCTCGATTTTATCTTCTCGAGAGTGTAGAGATCTTCTCAAACAGTAAGGATATCTTTATACTCTCCTTTGAAGGCACGAGCGTTTTTTTCATCTATAACTTCAAATATTGAAAATTGTTCCTTGAACTCAAGTGAACAGTTTGAATTTTATTCAGACTTTCTGCCTTAAGTTAGAACTTTCTAGCTGCTTATAAATATACAACTTAAAGTTGTTTATATTAAAAAATACACTTTAAAAGTGTTTTTAAACATAAATAAAACACATTACGATACAATCTAAGACGGGTTACCTACGTAGCCGTGGGATATTTTTCTAAATAATTGAGAGTGGAGTGTCGATAATGCAGTATAAACATAAGTTAAGTTTTTCAGTATTGATGATCAGTAGTTGTCTTGTACAAGTTGCGAATGCAGTTGAAAACAGGAATGGAGAGCTAACAATAGTAGAACATGTAGGAAATCGAGCAGAGATACCAAAAGGTTCAGCACTGATTACGAATAATTTTCCCAGTAGTAATAGTAAAATTGGAGATGGCGGTGCTGAAATTGTTGAAAATGGGGCAACTTCTATAGGTTCCACTATTAAAAAAGGGGGAATGCAAATAGTTACACGCGGAGGAACTGCGATAGGCACCAAAATCCTTGGTGGTAAGCAGTTTATTCATGAAGAGCCAAATCTTGATCTTACAAGCGTGGAGAGAAAAAGTAGTGCATATAATTCCACAGTTACAGGAGATGGTGGAGTAGTGGGACAGCAGAATGTGTATGATGGAGCGTGGGTTTGGAATACGAAAGTGGGAGATAACGGAGAACAAAATCTTTATGCGGGACAAAGAAAAGAAGGTGGGAGCGCAATGGATACAGAGGTCTCTGGGAATGGCAGACAGCACGTCTTAGCGCATGCTGGGTCTTATGCTACTACTTTGAAGGGGCAGGCTATTCAAGTTGTATATCCTGAAGGGTTTGTGGATACTTTAACAATTACGGATTCTGCTAGGTCATGGTTTCATTCTGGTGTTCAAAAAGTCGTGGGAGAAGTAAGGGTCAATGATCACGGAGAACTTTATTTATTTGCTGGTGATAGGACAAACCATATCACTAAGAAAAAGATTCCTATAGAGGCAAGAGTTGATGAAATAATATTTGAGGTTGGTGAACGAAATATAGGAGAAAAACCTCAGATTGAAATTGAAGATTTAGGGGGGCATAATGGAACTGTTATTTTTACTTCTATTCCGTATGATCCACGTCATATTTCACTTCATGTTGAAAAACTTTCAGGGGATTTACATTTTCGATTCAATATTAGTGCTACGGGGGATGCGAGTGATTACTTGTCGATTGGCGATGGTGCAGGTAATCACAAAATAAGCGTTGCAGATTCTGGTGCTGAAATCACAGGCTCTCTGTCAAAAAGGAATAGTTTGGTTACTGAACTTCCATTAATTACCGATAGAAGCCAAGATGGAGGAGCTAATTTTACTCTGGCAGATTTTTTGGGCAAGAACATTACAGTTGTCGATGGTGGAACCTATCAGTATCAATTGCTGAAGAGAGAAAGGTGTGCTAGTTCTAGTGGTAGTGCTACAATTTGGTCTTTAAGCAGAGTCTCTGAAAATGCAGAACATTCTAATACTAAAACACAGTGTGTAAACAAGAAAACAAAGGACTCTGTTGCATTATCTGATCAAAGTTCTCCTTCTGGAGGAAAAAATACTGGTCTTCGTAAACCTACTAAAAAAGAGCAATCCAAGCCACGTCCTCCACGTCATTTAAGAGAAAGACAGAATGTCTCTAGTGTTTCGGTATCTCCCTCTCAAGAAAATCGCACTCATGTGAAGTCTCCCCCAGCAAGTTCTCTTCATTTTTCTGATGGAAAGCAACAGGCTATTGTTTCAGAATCTTCACAATCTTTAGCCGATCAGATGATTTTGCGTCCAGTTCATAAAGAACAGCCTTCTCCACAATTGAGAGAAACGCTTTCAGTTTCTCATTTTTTAAC
>NZ_JBHIMP010000294.1:0-796 GCF_042194175.1 Bartonella sp. MR168JLCBS
GCGAGAAAGCCCACCCGTTCGTCTTTCCAAATGAAATCGCAAAGACAATCCATGAATATGTACAAAGGTCTTATAAGCTAACTGACGAATCGCGTGCTGACCAACGGTTGCAAAAAGGGAATCCCGTAACTGGTTTAATGCAGCTTGAACAATACGTGCAATATTGTAGACTAAAACGAACATAATGGGAATAACCCAACTGGATGGGGCCCATGTAGGTAATTTAAAGCTCACATCAAGCGTATCCGTAGCATATTTAAAAAAATAAGGTACAGAGATGAGAATAAGCTTAGCCAAAACAAGATAAAATATCGCCCATACAACATGCATTTTCAGATCGCGCCGATCTGTCGGCCACATATAAGGCCATAAATTATAAAGTGTGTGCAGAATTTTACCGGTATCTGATGACACGGTTTTTATCATTTCATTCCGTTTCATAAATCCCTTACTTCTCTATCATCTACTCAACAGTTACTCTAACCCCTTTTCCCTGTTATCATTCACAGGTCATGTCTCTACATTTCCAGTAAGCTACACGTATTAATGTTTGAAGTTAGACCGTTTTTGAAAAAGGGACAAGAAATAATCTACCATGAAATTTATTATTTTGGTCTGTATTCTCATACCATTCTGCTGCAAATAAATCCTCAACCTTTACATGCCTTTTTCTCAATTCTGCTTGAAGCCATTTCTTTGATTTATCAATCTCTTTAAGACCATCATCAAGAATTTCGCCATTTTGTACTAAAATGGTAGATTTTTTACCCTCTTCCTTTTTAATAACAGTACAATC
>NZ_JBHIMP010000295.1:0-796 GCF_042194175.1 Bartonella sp. MR168JLCBS
ACACGCTTGCCGAAACGGCAAAGAAAAAATGTGTGAAAATGGTGAGCCCAGGGGATGGAAACTATTTTCTCTTACGGGATTGTTTGCTCAATGAAAGAGAGGATGAAAAAAATAAGGTGCGTAATCACTTTTAAATTTTCACGCAGAAATTTAAACGTAGGTGAAGTTGGATGAACGAAAGACAAAAGCTGTGCTCTCAAAGAACATCTCTATTTTCTAAAGGTTACGCCTTTTTTAAGTAACGATTTTAAAGTTATGATGGATGCTTGATAAAAGCTTTCTTTAAAAGGTGTCGAGGTTGTACCAAAACGACTTAGAGGTACGGCAAAATCTTTAAATTTTTCAATCGAGTGTTGTTGGGCGTTACAAAAATGCGCGAAAAAAAGTAAAAACTCTTTGTTTGGAATGCTTTTAGCTAAATGCGCAAAACGTTGTGCTCGTTTTGCAAACAAAGTGTCCTTATCAGGAAGTATGACAAAAATAGGAGAATGCGTGATACCATGCTTATTAATAGATTCTGTTTTTTGAGGGGATCCTAATTTTTTTTGGAGGCGTGCCATGTTGGTCGTTTCTTTATTCAAAAGCCTATGTTTTTCTGCTTTTTGTTTTTACACTTGGCTTTTATGTTGAGCTTGTCATCAATTATAAGATCCAATTCATTGATAAATCCCATGAAACTGAGTCAAAAATTTACAGTGCTGTTTGTTGGCCGGTGTGGGCAAGAAGTGAGATCTAATGATGGTCATAGGACTTGAATAATACTCATATTAATCTATCTATAGATGTGAGAAGGTCT
>NZ_JBHIMP010000296.1:0-793 GCF_042194175.1 Bartonella sp. MR168JLCBS
AAATGGCCTAAATCAGAGCTAACGCCAGCAGCAATAGCACGCAACTCTCCAAGAGATTCAACAGTTCCATTCATTTTCCAATTTCCAGCAATAAAAGGTCGAATATTTGGAGACATATTTTCACCTCAAGCGCTATTACAACACATTGTTTATCTTTAGGTATCAAATTATAAAACAAAAGCAAGTCTTTAAGCTTGCATCTTACGCATCTTTATTGCAAATTCTATTATTGCTTTGATGATAATTCATGCCAAAAATGGAATTGAACGATGCTTAACATCATAAGAAACGCCACGAATTCTTGGGTTGCTAGAATTTTTCTCGTTAGTTTGCTCTTATGCTTCATCTTTTTATGGGGGATACCACAGTTACACACAAAAAGTGAAAGAGACCTTATCTCTTCTGGAGAATCTACAATAACTGTCGATGATTATCATCTCGCGCTTGCTGATCAAAGCTTACGTTTAGCACTCGCTTCTCATCTTGGACGAATGTTCACACCAAATGAAATGCAGCAATACCAAATCCCTACTTTTGTGTTTAGTCAATTACAACAAGATGTGCTATTTGATGAAGAAACGCGTCAAATGAAAATCAATCTTTCGCAAGATGCAATAGCCCGTAGCCTTGGTGCTGATAATATGTTTCAAATAAATGGCGTTTTTAATCAGAATTTGTTCCGTAACTATCTTCAGCAATTACATATCAGTGAAAGTAATTTCCTTGATTATTATACCAAAAAAGAGAAGCGTAAACAGCTCATTGCAGCTTCGCTTTCAGGCATGAAAGCGCC
>NZ_JBHIMP010000297.1:0-792 GCF_042194175.1 Bartonella sp. MR168JLCBS
CCGTCATTGGCAACAGCTGGGCGAACACGTGTTTCAAGAAGTTCCTTGATTGTTGAGACGATATCGACGTCTTTTTCGTCATAAAATTCTTCGTTAAGGGCGTGCGTTTGCGCTTGTATTGTGGCATTTGTGTTGATAACCGGGGCATCGGATAGAAAATGTTCCATAATGGTGCCTAAAATGGCTGGTTTGAGATGTTGCCACTCGCCATCTTTTTTGCTCACGGTAATGAAATCATAACCCAAAAGAACACCATTAACATTTGGAATATTAAACAGTTTTGCAGCTAAAGGTGAGTTTTTAGCGGCTTCTTCACTGGTACGAAACTCTAAGACACCCTTGGAAAGTACCACACGACCTGGCAAAAATTTAAGTGTTGCAGGATTTGGTGTGGTTTCAGTTTGAATAAACATACACTCTCCTTTTGGTGTGAAAGGTTAGGAAGGTCGTTGAGTTCAGAATACTGTATTTAAGCAATGGATTCAATATCTTCATCGGCAAGATTGCTTGGAATAACGGTAACAGGGATTGAAAAAGCTGTTCCCCGACTCCCGATAAGTTGGACAAGTGGGCCTGGTCCTTCTGTGTGTCCACTGGCAGCTAAAACAATGAGCGCGATCTCCTTATCTTCGTCGATCAGGTTGGCAATTTCATCAATTTTTTTTCCCTCACGCACAATTATTTCTGTTTTAAGAGCGTGTGTGGTGCGTACATCATCGGCAATTTCTCCCAATATTTTATAGGCAGCTTGCGTTGATTCCGATCGCATAACGTTATTTACGCCCAGAAAAT
>NZ_JBHIMP010000298.1:0-791 GCF_042194175.1 Bartonella sp. MR168JLCBS
AGATATTTGATGAAATTTTGCTGTAAGCACACTCTTCCTTTACGCAATTGCCATAAAATGATTGGCTTCAAGAGATTAGACTAAGAAATCACATTAAAGACCAAAGTTGATGCACGCTTAGTGAGTGAAAGCCATTGCTTTTGTCGTCCCAACTTTGCGTGGTCGAACGTCAGGCGGTTTGCTGTCTACTTGTCTGGAGGTTTCTCCACTCTCATGACGCGCGGTGACTGTTGAATGCTCAGGCAGTGTAGGCCACTTTGATAAAACGTTCTTTTTTTGCAATTCTTGCGCTGACCTAGCAGACTGTCCTTGGCGATTTTGTTTTTCTTGATGTTCCTTGATAATGCTCTCTTTTGCTTGTTTTACAGCATTTGTATAACTGTCAAGAGCGTTACAAAGGGAAGAAAGACCTGCTTCAGCTTTTTTGCGCGCCTCGTTTTTTATGCCAAGCGTTTGGTGACCCGCGAACTTAGCAAAAAATGTAGGATGATTTGCAACTTGCCATGAAAGTTCTTCTCCCATAGCAGGATTTTTTTGGATCTCCTCTGTCCTTTCCCGCAAGAGACACGGATTGTCATAAACAATGTGGCACCAATATTGTATTTCTGCTTGACCATATTGAACCGATGTATCTCTTTGAATCCTGTAAGCAATTTCTTTGTTCGAAAGAGGGGCCATTTCCTTTTCAAGATGAAGTGGCTTTCGCGGCTTTTCGACCATTTGCACCCTCTCCATCGGTTGTTCATAGCGTTTTTGCTCGGCATGATAATTTTGCAAGATGCTCTCTTTTT
>NZ_JBHIMP010000299.1:0-788 GCF_042194175.1 Bartonella sp. MR168JLCBS
ATTTTTCGTACACTTTCCAGCTGGAATGAACTTGATGATACACAGCTTCAAACAATCCTTTCGCGGCTTGAAAATAAACCCATCAACGCGCAAAAATTAATCTATGCACGTCAACTCTTTGCACGTGCCCTTGAAACACCTGGTGGCTTAAAAATCCAAACTATTCATGCATTTTGCGAATCTCTCTTGCACCAATTCATGCTAGAAGCCAATATTGCCGGGCATTTTGAACTGCTTGATGATATCAGTCGAAAAAAATTACTACAAGAATCTCGTCGCCAACTTTTGGCACATCACGATACACAATCCGCTTTGAAACAGCTGCTTAAAGTTATGAATGAGCACACTTTTAACCAATTGCTGTATGAAGCAACTGAAAAGCAACATGAATTGTCTGATTTTTTGTCTTCTCTTCTGTCTGAAAATGGAGAAGAACGATTGCGTGCGCTTTTTCATTTAGCGCCTGATGAAACAAACCAACAGCTGCTGGAAAAAATTCAACAAACTGCTCGCCTGCCTCTTTATATTCTTACGCATTGCAAAACCCACGGCAATCAACACCTCAAAGATATGATTGCGAAATTTTCCCAACTAGCAGAGACTTGTGATGAAACAAATATTATCAAAATTATTTCCAATATTTATTTTAGAATGACAGGTGAACCTCGTAATTTTTCGCGTTTGTCTTGCAAAAAATCAGATGAAACTTGGCCCTTTATTCAACAAATGATTAAAGAAAAACAAAGCAAGCTTTCTGTTCTTTTAGAGAAATATCAATGCTTAAAAAT
>NZ_JBHIMP010000300.1:0-472 GCF_042194175.1 Bartonella sp. MR168JLCBS
CTGTATTGGATGCAAGACTCTCAAAGTGTAAACTCCCAATGAGAGCAGTCACGTTGATGAATTTCTTGTATGAGGAAATTGTCGCCGCTTAAAAACAAAAACTTCTTGTTTTTGAGAAAAAAACGCATCTGCATCCAGTCTGCAAAGCGTGTTAAAAAATCAAGCGCTGACTGATCTGTACGAATCGCATAAAGCAAGGCTTGTTTAATGAATTACTGACTTATTTTTGTTTGATAACCATGACATTTGGCTAATGGTTCGACAATCTTCCCAATGGTTTGATTATCGAAATGTTCACTGCTCTGGTCCTTAATCTCTTTATGCATCAAAGTGCTTTTGCCACAAAGGCGCAAAATTTCTACATCACTGCTGCCACAACCAACTCCACAATAAACGTCCCATAAAAGCAATAATGTTGTTCTCATAGCAAAAGATGACTTAATAGAGTGCTATCTTAATGGAATCTCTAAAC
>NZ_JBHIMP010000300.1:489-787 GCF_042194175.1 Bartonella sp. MR168JLCBS
AATGCTGCTTAAAAACTATCCACTTCATTGCAAACATAATCCCATGACGGTTGCCGTTATTAAAGACGCTGGTAAAAAAACTGATGAACAAGCCTGTCTCCTAAACTTGACAAACACAATAAAGGAGCGTGTACGCATTAATCTCGTAGCCGCTTCACCGTGCTTTGGGGCTTGTGAATACAAATCAGGCAGAAGATGAGATTTTTTATGAAGACGTTCGCAATGGCGCTTATCTTGGATTCTAGATGGTATAAGACTGATCTGTCAAACGAAGTAGTAGTGTTTGCATCAGGAGCAT
>NZ_JBHIMP010000301.1:0-787 GCF_042194175.1 Bartonella sp. MR168JLCBS
GGTTGCTATTACGCCCAGAACACAAAAAAAGTTTGGTGAGGTATTAAAAAATCAACAAAAAGCTGACCCCAATACAAAAACACAGATAAGTCTTATAAGCAATTTTCGTGTTGTTATTGATCCTGGACATGGTGGAATTGACGGTGGTGCGCGAGGGATTACTGGAATTTTAGAAAAAGATGTAACCCTAGCTTTTGCACGTGCATTGCGAGATGAATTAAAAAAAGATTCTCATACTACCGTTGTGTTAACACGCGATTCTGATATCTTTTTAAGATTAAGCGAAAGAGTTAAGAAGGCACAGGAATTGGGTGCTGATCTTTTCATATCTATTCATGCAGATAGCATTGATATGCATTCTCTTCGCGGTGCGACAGTATATACCATATCAGACAAGGCATCTGATGCAATTGCAAAATCTTTAGCTGAAAGTGAAAATAAGGTTGATCTGCTTGACGGTTTACCCGCAGAAGAATCCCTTGAAGTGACAGATATTTTGCTTGATCTGACTCGACGTGAAACGCATACATTTTCAATTAATTTTGCTAATAGTGTTATCGCAAATTTATCAAAGAGTCATATCAATTTGATAAATAACCCTCATCGATATGCTGATTTTCAAGTTTTAAAAGCTCCAGATGTTCCTTCTATCTTGATAGAGATAGGTTATTTATCAAATAAAGAAGATGAAGAATTATTAAACAATCCTCAATGGAGAAAAAAAATGGCTGCTTCTATTGCTCATTCTATTCGTCAATTCGCCGAGTATAGACAGAAAATTATGCAA
>NZ_JBHIMP010000302.1:0-786 GCF_042194175.1 Bartonella sp. MR168JLCBS
TATACTTTAAGCTTTTCCTTCCTTTGATACAGCTTTCTTCTCTTTAGATGCACCCACACGTTCCTTCTTTACAATTTTAGCTTCAGATTTTTTTTGTGTTTTTACTTTAGCATTAGGTTTTGATTTTTCTTCCGAAATGGGTTCTCCTTTAACGCGAACATCCGACAATGTTAAACGAATAACGCGAACACGCATACCGTCACAAATTTCAACCTCTAATTCACCACTCTCATCATAAACTTTCGTAACCTTGCCAATAATACCACCACCCGTTACAACGGTATCACCGCGACGCACAGCATCAAGCATTTCCTTGCGTTTTTTCATTTGCGCACGTTGAGGGCGAATCATAAAAAAATACATAATTCCAAAAATCAAAATGAATGGGACAAAAGTAACAAGTGAAGGCCCATTGGAAACATCCCCTGCAACTTGAGCATAAGCATTAGTAATAAACATTTTTATCTCCTATAGATTAAACTCCAGGTACTTGCCACTCTCCTAAAACAAGGCTTTTGGCTGCAAAAAGCTTCTAAAGGATCTATCGAGCGATAATTACACAATGTACTCACAGCTTTATCGAAAGGCAATAAATCCTTAAGAGATAGAAGGCAACGAGAAAAAATTTTAAAAAACAGATTTATTTCTCTCGTTTTGTATATCATGAATATAAGCATCTTCACTAACTGGAAAAACAAATGATGTAAAACAATTTTCTTCCTTTCCAATGAGCACAATTGATCGCTCTCCTAAAATGTGTGAATTTTTTTGCTGAAATACCATTGA
>NZ_JBHIMP010000303.1:0-784 GCF_042194175.1 Bartonella sp. MR168JLCBS
AATCTGTTTTTTGTTTTCGATCACTTTCAATTTATAAACGCTGGAAAAATCTAAATCGCGGGCGACAAAAACATTGACCATTTCCCCTTGGTTTTTTGTTAGTGTGGGAGGAATGTTGGCGTAATTTTCCACGACAATATTTGCAATATTTGGTCCCGAAGATATTGTGTCAGAATTGTTCTTATCTTGATCTTTTGGCAACCGGCTTCTTGCATAATTGGTTGCATCTCGGACAATCGATACAAGAAGCGCAGATCCAATCCGCTCAAACCAATGATTATCAACATCTCCATCAACACCAGAACGCCCTAAGGCATCCGTTGCCGGTGAGGCTAATGTTATAATAACACCACTTGGTGTTTTGGCTCTATTCCATAACACAAAAAGACGATTTTGCCCCTTTTTTAATCCGGCACGGTATTCGCCAACGATTTGTGTGCCCTTATCAAGAAGGACAACGCGACCATTGTCTGACAAGATATCTCTAGAAACGATACAACTGGTAAATCCCTGTTGGTCACTGCTGATCGCCGTTTCTAAAATACATGGAATGGAAGCACCCATTGCGATGATGTAATTTCGATTAGTAAGTGTTGAAGCATGAATACCTTCAAGGTTTGTCGGTTTGAGAAGATGATTAAAGCGTTGTGCTGTTTCATCAGGTTTTCTTTCGAGTTGGTTCGGTGAAGTGTCGTTATTTTTTTCTGCATTTGCTTGGCTTTTTTGTGGGCTGGCATAGGCTAAGACAGGAGCACGTTGTGCTGCTTCTAAGAGTGAATCATCA
>NZ_JBHIMP010000033.1:0-4828 GCF_042194175.1 Bartonella sp. MR168JLCBS
GATGGTTCACTGAAAGATTTAGAGAAGCGCTTAGAGGCTTTAAGAGAAGAGTTTGAAGATTTAAAAGAGTGTTCATTAGACGAAGTACTCTGAATGATGTGAGGACGAAAGCAGATGAAGATACCCGATCATGAACATGAATATTTGATACCTGTCGCGACGAGAGAAGAAATGATAGCAGGAACTTCTCAAGACAGCGTTGTTGTTCCAAAGCTTTTAGGGACGGCGTCTTTGTATTCGTATGAAACCTTTGCGCCCTTAGAGCAGGTTGTTAATGCAAGGAAAGAAGCAGAAAAAGCCATGGCGCGTGCGAATGGCGCGCAACAAACAGCAGATCAAGCGAAAACTATAGCAGATAGTGTCAAGGAATTATCGGATGCAGCAGCGACGACGATAGCACAAGCAGCAGGCACAGCAGCGAGTGCAGTTACTGTAGCTTCTGAAGCCAAGACGACAGCTGATACAGCTTTAGAGCAGGCAAATACGGCATTAACAGCATCCAATGCCGCCAAGACAACAGCAGAGATATCGAAAGCTTCTTCAGAAGATGCCAAGATGAAATCAGAAGCGGCAGAGAGGTTAGCGCAAGAAGCCAAGCGTATTGCGGAGGATACTAAAGGTGCAGCCGATAGAGTGACGACAGCGGTCACGGAAAGCTCTCAAAGAGTGACACAAGTTCAAGGCACAGTAGAGACAGCTTTGACAGAGGCAAGAGAAGCCAAGGCAACGGCAGGAGATGCAAAAACACTTTCCGAACAAACCAAGAGCGCTTTTGATGATGCCAAGCAGGTGATGGGTGAGGTGAAGAATATTGCAGAAACAGCGGCAGCGAGCAGTGGGCAAGCTCTCACTACAGCGAAGGAAGCCAAGATGACAGCTGAGACAGCATCTTCGGTAGCCGGTGATGCAAAAGAAACGGCGTCTAAAGCTCTGTCGGTAGCTCATGATCTTAAGCAATCGGTTGATCATGTCAAGAATACAGCTGAGGGAGCCAAAAGGACAGCAGAAGGAGTAGAACAGAGGGCTTTAACAATAGAAGACGTTGCTATACAAGCCAAGACTAAAGCCGGTGAAGCGAAACAATTGGTTGAAGAAGTTAAGACGAGAACGCATTCGGCAGAAACGTTAGCGAATAATGCAAAGCGGTTAGCGGATAGCGCAAAAGACACGGCGGTGGAAGCGAAGAATAAAGCAGAGGATGCTCATGTCCTTTCGCAAGAAGCTAAGAGCACAGCAGAAACGGCAGAAGAGAAAGCCGCGAGAGCCGAAAAGAAGGCGAATGATGCGACAGTTACAGCTTCAGAAGCCAAGACTATGGCGCAAGAGGCAAAACAGGCGTTAGAGACATCAACAGCGCACCAAGATGCTTCAGAAGCACTGTCTAAAGCCGCTGACGCGAAGAAAGTAGCAGATCAGGCAGCAACGTTAGCCAATGAAAGTAAAACGACAGCTGTTGAGGCAAAAGATTTAGTGGAGGAAGTAAAACAATCGGTAGCGGCAGCGACAGAAACAGCAGAAGATGCGAAAAATACAGCAAGGAAAGCGACTGTAGATATTATTTCTATCAAGGCAAAGGCTTTGACAGCAGAAACGGTAGCTAACGAAGCCAAAGTAGCATCAGAAAGCGCTGTTACAGTGGCGAATACAGCGAAGACCACAGCAGAAGAAGCCAAGAGTGCAGCGGATACAGCAACAGCGACGGCTCATCAAGCCCAACAGAGTGCAGAGGAGGCTACAAAATTAGCTTCTGAAGCGAAAGCGGTAGCAGAGTCTGCGGCGCGTTCAGGAGAGACGGCAGGGCAGGTGAGTGCAGAAGCGGTGAAGGGCTTAGCGGAAGAAGCGAAACGTAAAGCGGAAGCATTAGAGAAGATTGTACAAGAATCTCAAAGTGCTTTGGATGAACTAAAACAAGTAGCTGGTAGTGCGCAGTCGACAGCAGAAGAGGCAAAAAAGGTTTCTGAAAGCGCCCAGAAGAAGGCAGTACAGGTAGAGACAGTAGCGGATGAAGCCGAAAAAATAGCTAAAGAAGCCAAACAGACAGCTGGTTATGCCAAGCATGATGCGGGTCAAGCCCGTAGTGAGGCGGAAAAGGCAAAAAGCACAGCGAATGAAGCGTGGAGTAAGGCTCACGATGCGAATGAAGCTGCCAGTAACGCTAAGACTATAGCAAGACTAGCGGAAATGGCAGGCGAAGAAGCCAAGAAAAAAGCTGAGGCAGCAGATTCACAAACCTATCAAGCCAAGAGCGAAGCCGACAAAGCCAAGGAAGTAGCCAATAACGCTAAGGTTATAGCAAGTTTAGCAGAAAGAGCAGGCGAAGAAGCCAAGAAAATAGCGGAGAAAGCCGATGACCGAGCGTATGAAGCCAAGAATGAAGTAGAAAAAGCCAAGGAAATAGCTAGTAATGCAAAATATATAGCAGAACAAGCGCAGAGGGCAGCCGAAACAGCGGGTAAAAAAGCAGCGTCTTTGGAAGAAGAAGCGGAAGAGGCACAAAAAATAGCCAAGGAAGCCAAAGAGTCTGCTGGCTATGCAAGACATGACGCGACGCAAGCACGCAATCAGGCAGAAGATGCAGAGAAAATAGCCTCGTCTGCGAGGAGTAGGGTTATCGATATCAATCAAGTGGTTGAGAATTTTAAAGCCCCCGTAAGTTTAGCGCGGATGTACTCAGAAGAAGCCAAGAAAAAAGCCGAGTCGGCAGATTCACAAGCCTATCAAGCCAAGAGCGAAGCCGAAAAAGCCAAGGAAGTAGCTGATAGAGCGAAAAGGACAGCAGAAGAAGCCAAAAAAACCGCCGATACAATGAAACAAGAGCTTGGAGGTATCAAGAGTTCCCTAGCAACGGCAACAACAGCCCATACAGTAGCCTCACAGGCAAAAGTGCTAGGGGAAGAGATAAACAATTTACTGAAACAGTCCAATTTAACGGTTCTTTCAATTTCTACGCCGTTTCTTGTTGCGACAGGGAAAAAACAACTCACATTGAAGAAAGGAACGCGTATAACCTTGGCATTAGGCAATGATACTTTGGTTGCAAGTTATACGGCAGATACAAGAATAAGCGTTCCTTCTCTTTCGGCAGGCAAGGATTATTATGTTTATTTGGTTTCTGATGGAAAACAGTCTCATAAACTTGTTTTGTCAGAAAACTCTACCTATCCAAGGGATTACACTGTGAGTAATTCTCGTAAGATAGGAGGGTTTCATACGCTCTGTGCGGATGTTGGTACGATTTCTGGTCATCCATTATCCGGTTATCAAGCAGGGGATATTTTACCCAATTCAGTTTGGTGTTTAAATCACCGCCCTTATAGTTCACCAGAGGGAATGGTCTACGACCCCTCTACAGATCTTTGGGTTGATATTTATCTTCAATCAGGGACGGGTGAAAATACGAAATCAATGTATCGTACCAATATAACAACAAACCGTAATTATACCGAACATGTAACAGATATGGCGCGTGTTAAAAAATCTTTACTGAGTGATGAAGCGTTTGCTTCTGCTATGTATGGAAGCAATGAAAAGACACATATTGTTGGCAAGAAAGAACCAACCTCTAAGGTTTCAGGTGGATATAAGGATACGGCAAATATACGGATGATTTCGCATATCGGTTGTGAAGATGGTTGCGGTTATGTTTGGCAATTTTTATCGGGCACGTTTCCTATACCCATAAGCCGTACGCAAAATACGTTTGAAATGAGAGCATTGTTAGGGGGTGGTAGCTGGAGTAATACAACGGATAATGGGCGTTTTACTCGAGCCGCCATGATCGTCAATGGTGGAAATGAACAAGTTGCGGCGCGTGGATGTAGCCATACGCGTCATTTTGTTTAGGAGGGAGAGATGATAGAATATCCAGAGCATTTAAATAGCAAAGAAGATTATCTGAACATGCTTTCTTTTGACAAAGTTGAAACAGTAAGAAGGCTAGAGATGCTTTTGACAACGCGTTTTTATTGGGTCTTTGTTAAAGAGCTTGGAGAGGGAGAAGAGGGGATTGAAGATGACACGCATAAGGTTTGTCTAACAACAACCATGCCGTTTGATTTAAATGGTGATTTTGTAGAAAAGCGTTGTCAGTATGAATTACAGGAAAGCGAATATGCGCCGCTCTTTCAACTTGGATTTCGTGTTGAAGAAGTCGAGCAGCTGATCAAAGAGCATAGCCAATAGAGATCATAAAAAAACATTTTTATGCCGCCTCACTTTTGTGGGGCTTTTTTTTATGGAGCGTCAGATGAGAAAGATATCGAAAGAAGGATTAGAACTTATCAAACAATGGGAAGGATTGCGTTTAGAGGCTTATAGAGATACGGCATGTGTCTGGACGATTGGTTATGGTCACACCAGCAATGCGGGTCACCCCCTTGTCAAAAAAGGCATGTGTATTAGCCAAAAGCAAGCAGAAGAAATCCTTTGTGAAGACTTAAAGCAATTCGAGCAGACGGTAGAGGAATCGGTTACGGTTTCGTTAACGGATTGCCAATTCGCGGCATTGGTCTCATTTTGCTATAACGTAGGAACAGCTGCTTTTCGCAAGTCAACATTGTTGAAGAAGCTTAATCAAGGCGATTATGAAGCCGTACCCTTAGAATTACAGAAATGGAATAAGGTTGGTGGGAAGCCTCTTGCGGGTTTAGCCAACCGTCGAGCAGCAGAAGCGGGATTATGGGCAAAAGGGGCTTATGTTTCTTCAAATTATCAAAGGGTAGAAACGAAAACGGCAACCGGACTTCTTAAAATAGAAGCACTTGCCCCGATTATAGGGTCTTGTTCTGGTTTTGGCGGCTTGTTAGCAGGCAATGGACCGGTGCAATGG
>NZ_JBHIMP010000304.1:0-782 GCF_042194175.1 Bartonella sp. MR168JLCBS
TCCTGAAAATTGTCAATATGAACTCACAATTTTCATAATTTGCGAAAACTGTGGTAAGGTAAATGAGATACAAAACAAAGCTCTTGTATCCAGCCTTAAACGAATGGTTCAAGCAGTTGACTTCCAAGCACGAAGAAGCATTCTAGAAGTACGAGGCATTTGTAAAAAATGTGCAACAGAGTAATACTCTTACTTGTAAGTTTGTATCTTTAGCATTATGTGTTAACAATTGCCTCATTACTTGAAAAGCTCTTATTGTCCTCGCAGACATATTACTCTCTTCCTACAATGAAGCGCCTGTTTTACTCATTGAAACATAAAATTGAAGGTATAAATCCATGTCCATATCTGAAACAATTGTTTCAACCAGACATTTCATCAGAACAAAACAAAAGGAAATAATCTGCGTTGTTCTGATCGTTCTTGCGCTTTTTGTGATTTGGTTTAGTTATAAGTGGATAACACATTGGCGTTATATGATCTCCACTGATGATGCCTATGTACAAGGAGACATAGCAGCTATTGCACCTAAATTAAATGGATATATTAAGAAAATTGCTATTAAAGCCAATCAAGTTGTAAAAAAAGACGATGTTTTGTTCCACTTAGACAATGGCGATTATCAAATAGCCTCGAAACAGACAGAAAACTGTCTCAATACACAACAAAAAACTCTTCTACGCATTGACGCGCAAATTATAGCTGCTCACAGTGCTTTAGATGATGCGCAAGCACAAAAGGCGGCCGCTTCAGCCATAGCAACCAATGCACAACTCACCTTA
>NZ_JBHIMP010000305.1:0-281 GCF_042194175.1 Bartonella sp. MR168JLCBS
ACCAAGCCGTGCGCCAATTCCTGTACGTACTGGAATTAATAAGATATTTTTGCGTTTAAGGACATGAAAACCAACACCTGCTACTAAATAGGCCGAACCTGCAATACCTCCATAGCGTCCCAATAAATTATTTATATTATTGAGATCATAAACTAAGATCATTAAACGGGAGCCTTGACCGCCAAAATCCCATCCCAAAGAGGGACCTTGCCAAAAAACTTTATGCTGACCGTGGCTTTTGGTAAAAAGCTGTCCTTCGCCATAGGTTAATCCAGCAAAAA
>NZ_JBHIMP010000305.1:291-780 GCF_042194175.1 Bartonella sp. MR168JLCBS
GCACCAGAAGCTTCTTCGCCTAAAATATAGGCATTGGGATAACCGTATTGCGAAAAGATATTTTCAATTGCGACTGCTATACCGCCGGCAGTTCTTCCAAAAAAAGTATGCCCGGAATCGATAATTTCTTGCAGCGAATAATAGGGGTCTTTGTGTTCTATTGGTTGGGGTTGAGCATGTACAGCGTTTATTTTTACGAATAAAAGGAATATCAAAGGTACGATATTTTTGTACCAGCGTGTTAGGAGAGAGAGAGCCATAGAAATTTTCCCTTTTATTGGTTACAAACAAAAAGATAATATTAGCATTTTTATTTGATTCAAATAAAAAATAAGACGTAAGGTTATTTAAATTCTTGAATTTGCTTTTGAAAAAATTTTTAGCATGATTGTTAAAGTTCCCTTATGCATTGGATGTTAAGAGTTTTTCTTTAAAATGAAGCTTATTTTTAAATCTAGGAGTTTTCGATAATTATGACGTTAGCTGTTT
>NZ_JBHIMP010000306.1:0-779 GCF_042194175.1 Bartonella sp. MR168JLCBS
CATTAAAGAGGCAAAGGCAAAAGGAGCACTGGTGATCGTTGTTGCTGATCCTTTGGCGCTTACGCTTATGGAACCGCCAGCTCAATGGGGGGCTGATATTGTTGTTGGCTCTATGCATCGCTATGGAGTTCCAATGGGATTTGGTGGTCCACATGCTGGTTATCTTGCGGTCAGTGATGCGCTAACACGTCTCATTCCAGGGCGTATTGTTGGTCAATCAGTGGATACAAAAGGGCGTGTTGGTTTTCGTTTAGCGTTGCAAACACGTGAACAACATATCCGGCGCGATAAAGCAACGTCAAACATTTGTACAGCACAAGCTTTGTTGGCAAATATGGCAACAGCTTATGCTGTTTGGCATGGGCCACAAGGCTTACAGGAAATTGCTCAGCGGATTCATTCTTTAACATGCCGTTTTATGGGTGGTTTAGAGGCAGCAGGTATCCCTTGTGAAGGAGAGTCCTTTTTCGATTGTGTAAGCGTCGTTGTGAAGGGAAAAGCTCAAGAGATTGCGCGCCAAGCGAAAGCAGGTGGACGCCTTGTTCGTATTCTTGATGATGACAGAGTTGCGGTCAATTTTGATGAATTGTCAACAGAAGAGGATGCTTGTACTTTAGCACAGCTTTTTGGGGCACAACTCGTTGATCAGGTTTCTCCACGACTTTGGGGTAACGGACGTGATGCCGCTTTTCTTTCACAGCCTTTCTTTCATGTGGTTCATTCAGAGACGGACATGATGCGCTTTTTGCGTCGTTTGTCAGATAAGGATTTGGCATTGG
>NZ_JBHIMP010000307.1:0-778 GCF_042194175.1 Bartonella sp. MR168JLCBS
CCTGTTGAAATATCAATCCAGGAAAGGGCAAATTCTTCTCCCTTGGTGGTTTTAATGCGGGCAAGTGTCATCAGATAATTTGCGCGGGTTGGATCAAGAAGCTTTTCTTCTGTTATAGTTCCAGGTGTAACAAGACGAACGACATCGCGCCGAACGATTGATTTTGATCCACGTTTTTTAGCTTCTGCTGGATCTTCTGTTTGTTCACAAACAGCAACGCGATAACCGCAGGAGATCAGTTTTTGCAAATAATCATCTGCAGCATGAACTGGAACACCACACATAGGAATATCTTTACCCAAATGTTTTCCACGGGTTGTGAGTGTGATTCCTAAAACCTGAGCAGCTTCAATTGCATCATTGAAAAATAATTCATAGAAATCACCCATACGGTAAAAGAGAAGAGAATCGCTATTAACTGCTTTGATTTCTATATATTGCTCCATCATAGGTGTGAGGCGTTCTTTATGTGGGGCAGATGAGGGAACGGGTTGTGAGTTTAAATCATTTTTATGGTCAGTCTTATTATCCATTTTTACCCGCTTGCTTCTTTTAATAGAGGCTTTGATACCCTTTTTTATTTATTTCAACGTTTATCTTCATTATCTGTGAATTGAAATGCGTTATCAGGTTTATTAGAACAAGCATAGCGATTTCTGATATATGAATCAAATTGTAAAATCGGATAATTACACGCGTTATCGAACAGAATTTATACTGTTTTTGGGAAAGCTTAGGTGAGATGAAAAAAAGTGAGCAAGATCAGAAAATGCCTCAA
>NZ_JBHIMP010000308.1:0-773 GCF_042194175.1 Bartonella sp. MR168JLCBS
AAGCAAAAGCTTGATCCGTTGAGGAAGGTGCGCGGTCTGTGGAGACAGGCACTTGATCTGTGGAGGCAAAAGCTTGATCCGTTGAGGAAGGTGCGCGGTCTGTGGAGACAGGCGTCTGGTTCGTCGAAAAGAGTGCGCGGTTTGTGGAGATAGGTGTCTGATCTGTTGAGGCAAAAGCCTGGTCCGTTGAGGAAGGTGCGCGGTCTGTGGAGACAGGCACTTGGTTCGTAGAGGCAAGGGCTTGCCAGCCAAACAAAATTGCTTCACACTGCGAGGCTGTTGGCTTTGCTTTTGCCTCCGTTTGAGACGAAAGCTTCTGTTTGATTTCAAAAATTGTGCTCATGTTAATGCGTGCGGTAGTTGATGAGACTGCGGTAAAGAGCATCATTGTCACTGCAATGTTGTGCGTGGGTGGGATGAGAGGAAAAAACTGCAAGTTTTTCCTGGTGTTCTTTTATCCGTTCAATCTCACTTTGAGACCAGTTGCACCATGTGGTTTGCCAATTTTCTTTAAACATTTCTTTGCTACTTTTTGCATCCTAAGAATCGCGAAACTTCTTTTCTTGCTAACGTGTTTGCTTTTCGCTCAAACTTTCTGATCTGTCGAAGCAAAAGCCTGGTCCGTTGAGGAAGGTGCGTGGTTTGTTGAGACAGGCATCTGGTTCGTCGAAAAGAGTGCGTGGTTTGTTGAGACAGGCATCTGGTTCGTCGAAAAGAGTGCGTGGTCTGTGGAGACAGGCACTTGATCTGTGGAGGCAAAAGCTTGATCCGTT
>NZ_JBHIMP010000309.1:0-772 GCF_042194175.1 Bartonella sp. MR168JLCBS
GTTATTTGAGCGTAAGATGCCATAAAAGCCGATCGCTCAACCAATGTAACATTAACCTCCAAACAACGTGAGGCAACCGCCAATCCTGCAGCACCAGCACCAGCACCCAAATCAACAACCTTACCCTTAAAATTATTGGGAACTAAACCAGCTAATAACATAGCGTCCATGCCAGAACGATGACCACATAAACGTGGCTGAACCAAATAAAACTTCCCACGATGAAACGCATCAATTGTTTCATCGCTATGATTCCTTGTTTTATTCATTTGAAAACCCAATATTCATCCTCATAATTCACTCGCCTCCCTATCAATTGTTGTTCAAACAAAAATATTTCAAATTTTCCCATGACTTCATAACAATGATATTCTCCAAGCACAAAGGACATTCCTTGCAAATATTATTCAAGATTTGAATTTCAAATGCGGTATCAAAGCTTGAGTCAAAACAAAACCATCTTTATGCTATGGACAAAATAGAATTCATATATGTTCATTGCAATACTCTAGGAGTAAACACATTGCGTGCTGCTACAAAATTAGATCAGATAACAAACAATCAAATTTCTCTCCAATCCCTCATTAATCTTACCAAAGACGATATGGAACGTGTAAACAAATTCATCCTCTCTATGGCAAAATCAGATATTGAAATGATCCCTGAAATTTCCAACCATCTTATTTCGTCAGGTGGAAAACGATTGCGCCCAATGATTACACTGGCTTCCGCTCATATGTTTGATTATCAAAATGATGGACATATAAAACTC
>NZ_JBHIMP010000310.1:0-771 GCF_042194175.1 Bartonella sp. MR168JLCBS
TATTTTTAAGGATTAGGAATCCTGTAATATCGGGAAGAGGATTTTCAACCGTGCCTCTACAAAATGCATCCTTTTTTTGCGAGCTTTCTCTCCTAATTTTTTTAATTCTCCTAAGTTACGCTGCACAAAACTCATCAAAATTTTAGAAAACATGTAAGCAAACTTCATAGCTAAAAAGATCAGTACGTGATTCAAAAAGCCCACACAAAATATGTGGGCTTTTCTCGTCAATGCAAACAAATAAATTTAAGAGGTGTTTCCCAATGGTGGACAAGAACAAATGAGTACTCTGTCCCCCGCAACATTATCAATACGGGAAACAGGAGGCCAATATTTATTCGTTGGATCAAGATGATGATTGGGAAAAGCAGCCTCCTGTCGCGAATAAGGATGTACCCAAGCATCATCTATTGTATCCACCAATGTATGTGGTGCATTGACCAATGGATTATCATCTTTTGGCCAAACACCTGCACCAACTTTCTTAGCTTCTTCAGCAATAGAAAGCAAAGCATCACAAAAGCGATCAATCTCTGCTTTTGGCTCTGATTCTGTTGGCTCAATCATCAAAGTCCCGGGAACTGGAAACGACATCGTCGGCGCATGGAATCCATAATCTATGAGACGTTTTGCGATATCATCAACACTTACTCCATACTGCTCTTTCAATACGCGTGTATCCACAATACATTCATGAGCAACACGTCCATGCTTGCCCCGATACAGAATGGAATAAGCCTGTGAAAGACGCTCAGCGATATAATTGGCATT
>NZ_JBHIMP010000311.1:0-771 GCF_042194175.1 Bartonella sp. MR168JLCBS
TTTTGCTTCTTATATACGCTTTATTATTATAAACGCTTTATTAACAAACAATTTCTAACTCAGCAAACCAAAAAGAGATTTCTGTTTTTGCAGTTTCAGCGCTATCTGAACCATGGACAGAATTTTCGCTAATCGACAAAGCATGCACTTTACGAATTGTTCCTTCCTGTGCATCTGCAGGATTTGTAGCACCCATCACTTCACGATTTTTAGCTATTGCATTTTCTCCTTCTAAAACCTGTACAAGTGTTGGACCAGAAGACATAAACTCAACCAATTCACTAAAAAATGGTCGTTCTCTATGAACAGCATAAAACCTTTCAGCTTCACGCCGGTTCATCCACACACGTTTAGATGCAACAACACGCAAACCCGCATCTTCAAGCATTTTTGTAATTGCTCCTGTCAAATTACGACGCGTTGCATCCGGTTTAATCATTGAAAAAGTACGTTCTACAGCCATTTGACCACCTTTATTTTATCAATATTATATGGCTGTTCTATAGCGAGCAAGAAGCATCTTGCAAGTGACTATGAGAAAATCCACACCCATTTTCAAAACTGGACACCTGATCATAGAGCGAATTTCAATAAAAAGAGAAATGCCAGTGATATCTGATCTCATCATAAGAAAGCTAAATTTATTTGCACAACCCGAAGCACTCCTCTCTCCAATTGCTATTTTCATAGGAAAAACACAACACGCAGCAACGTATATAGTTTTTCTGAAAAGCCCTCTTTCCTCAAAAAAATACTGCCCTGTGAACTGCG
>NZ_JBHIMP010000312.1:0-770 GCF_042194175.1 Bartonella sp. MR168JLCBS
GTGGAACAGATTGGAGACCAGCAAGAAAAAAGAGAAAATTATAGGAAATTTGTTTCCAGCTGGCTGCAATTACAATAAGGATCATTGCTTGAATGCAATTAATACGATAATTCCATGTGATACCTATTTTTTGAAAAACAAAAGGGACGATTCCGATGGTTGGGTGAAAGATAAATAACCATAATATGCCTGCCAATACTGGAGCAACAGCATAGGGCCAGAGCAAAAGCGTTGTGTAGGCCTTTTTTGCGCGGATGACACGATCAACACAGACAGCCAAAAGAAGTGATATCGTCATTGAAACGACAGTTACCGAAATGGAAAATACTGCGGTTATGAGAAGTGATTTTAGATAAGCAGGATCAGAGAGAATTGTCAGATAATTTTCAAGACCAATAAAGGTTGTGATAAAGCCAAAGGGATCTTCACGCTCGAAAGATGATTTTATTGACTGGACAGCAGGCCAGAAGAAAAACAAAAAAGTCACAATGAGCTGAGGAAAAAGCAGCCAGTAAGGAAGAAGATTATTTTTGAAATATGCATGTTTTTCTTGCATTCGTAGAGCTCTCTTTAAACAGCAAGACTTTAGAAAGGTGAACAAAAAAGAATTGAAAAAACTCAACTGTTTGGTTGAGTTTTTGATCTTTAACGATAATAATGAAACCCTTAATGATTAGCTTTCTCAAATTCACGTAGAAGCTTATTTCCACGTTTAACAGTTGCATCTAATCCATCTTTTGGTGTTTTTGAGCCACTAAGAACAGCTTCTA
>NZ_JBHIMP010000034.1:0-4514 GCF_042194175.1 Bartonella sp. MR168JLCBS
TTTGCAGAAAATGATGAGAATGCAACGCTTGTTAATGTTTCTGACCTTTTGCGGGGTGGAAATACGGGAATGCAACGTTCTAAAGACAACAATGTTGTTTTGGGTGATGGGATTGGCGTGGCAGGGAGCAACTTTAGTGTTGTTATTGGTGACAATGCGTCTGTTAGTGTTACGGTGGGCACAAACGGTTCTGTTGCTATCGGGTATGGTGCAAGAAGTGGTAACGGTTGGAATGTTATTGTCGGGGCTATGGCAGAAACAGAGAAATTGTCGTATGGTTCTGTTGTTTTGGGGCGGGGGGCAAAAACGGAAGGTATATATGGCATTGCAATTGGGGGTGTTGGAGTTAGTGGTGGTAAGGGGCAGGACGTTGATGAAAAAAATAGAGTACTTGCAGCTGGTGATTATGCAATGGCTCTTGGTTACAGCGCGAAGAATTATGCAACACAGGGGATTGTTCTTGGTTACAGTGCATCTGCAACGAAGGATGCGCAGTATAGTATTGCTATAGGTTCCTCTGCAAAGGCGACGGCAGGAGACACCATTCTTTTGGGGCGAGATACATTGGCTACAGAAGACAATAATATAGCCATAGGTCATAAAGCTCAGACAACAAACAGGTATGCTATTGCTATAGGTTACATGACTCACGCTATGGGTCTAAGTAGTCTCGCAATAGGTGGTGAATATAATCCGAATAGCGAACACGGGGAAAATGATTATACAACCGCGGAGGGTGATTATTCAACGGCTGTGGGTGCTGTTTCTAAGGCTTTGGGGTATGGTTCAACTGCTATTGGTCATCGTGCAAAGGGAGTTGGTAAGGAGAGCATTTCTTTTGGATATTATTCGGAAGCACAGGGAGAGGGAGCTATCGCTATAGGTGCCAATTCTGTAGCTTCGGTGGTAGATGCTGTTGCTATAGGAAGAGATTCTGCATCCGGTAGGGCTGCTGGTGAGTTTGGTTATACTTCTGTGTTGCAGGGTCCTGCAACAAACACCGAGGCGCAATGGAAAAGTACGCGGGGTGCAGTGAGTGTTGGTGATTATAGTAAGGGTATAACCAGACAAATTACAGGTGTAGCAGCTGGTTCTGAGGTTGCCGATGCTGTGAATGTTAGGCAGTTGAGAGACTTAGAAGATGTTGTAAGAAAAAACGGTTGGAAACTCTCTGTTGGCGGTGCAAATGGTACAACTGTTCTTATGGATGGTGATGTAGATTTTTCTGCTGGAAGCACAAATCTTCAGATTGCAAAAGATGATAAAGACAATAAGTTAAAATTCGATTTAGCTCAAGATGTTGCATTAACGAGCTTAAAGGCAGGCACAAATACCCTAGATGCCACCGGCTTAGTGATTACGGGTGGTCCGCAAATAACGACGGCTGGTATTGGTGCTGGCAGTAAAAAGATAACAGGATTGGCAAAAGGTACTGATGATACTGATGCTGTTAACAAAGGTCAGCTTGATGAAAACGTAACCACTCTTTCTAAAAATATTGAAGACGTGCGTTCTATAGCAGTTTTCTACGATGTAGAAGAAGATACAACAGAAGAGGTCAGTACACTTACCAGAACAGCACCTAAAGCGAAACAAAGCAGTGTGACTTTTGGTGATCCTAAAACAGGCACTGTTGCATTGCATAATGTTGGAATTGGCAAGATTACAGCAGATTCAACGGACGCTGTTAATGGTAGTCAGCTTTATTCGCTTGGCAGCGAGGTTGCTAAGTATTTTGGCGGTGGCGCTGGATATGCAGAAGGTAAATGGACCGCTCCTACATTCACGGTTAAATCGGTTAAGAATGATGGTGTTTCTGAAGATAAGGTTTATTCTGATGTAGCATCTGCTTTGAGTGGAGTTGGTAGTTCTATCACGAATGTTCAGAATAAATTGACTGAGCAGGTTAACAATGTGGTTAACAAGGTGGAAGGCGAAAGTTTTGTTCAGCAAGATAAAACAACGCATCTCCTCACTATAGGTGCTAAATCAGAAGGCAGTGAAATCAATATTGCCAATAAGACTGGTGCGGATCGGACTCTTTCCGGTGTGAAGGACGCGACAAAAAACAATGAAGCCGTTAACAAAGGACAGCTTGAGAAAGGTTTAAAGGATCTTTCGAACAGTCTTCAGTCTGATGAATCAGCAGTTGTTCATTACGATAAACAAAAGGATGGTAAAGTTGATTATGCGAATATCACCTTGGGTGGTAAAGATAAGACAGCTGTAGGTCTCCATAATGTTGCCGCTGGTAAGATTGCCAAGGATTCACGTGATGTAATCACGGGTGGTCAGGTTAACACAATCGGTGAGGATGTTGCCAAATTTTTAGGTGGTAATGCCTCATTTGAGAAAGGTATTTTTAAAGGACCGATCTATAATTTATCCAGTATTACTACAGATGGTACGGCAACAGAAAAGTCATACAACGATGTTGGTTCAGCCTTTGCTGGTCTTGATACGAGTGTCAAGAATGTGAATGCGCGCATTAAGGAAGTGTCTCAAGGTGTTGCTCAGGATTCTTTGAACTGGAGCAAAACTGCTCATGCCTTTGTCGCGCAGCATGAAAAGAGGGAAGAAAAAGACGGCAAAGTTGTAGTGACACAAGAAAACAGCAAGATAACGTCTCTTGCAGCAGGAGCTATTACGAAAGATTCCACAGATGCCATTAATGGCTCACAGCTTCATTCACTAGGCAATACCGTTGCTACCTATTTTGGCGGTAGCGCAACATTTGCAGATGGTGCTTTTACAGCTCCGACTTATAAGATCTCAAATGTTGCTGAAGATGGTAAGGCAACAGAAAAGTCATACAACGATGTTGGTTCGGCTTTTGCTGGTCTTGATGCGAGTGTCAAGAATGTGAATACGCATCTAACGAATGAGATCAAAAATTTTACTGAAAAAGTAACGAATATTACGCAAGCAGTCCAAGGCGATGCTTTGTTATGGAATGATAAATCCCATGCCTTTGTAGCGCAGCATGAAAAGAAGAAAAAAGAAGAAGACGGCACAGTTGTAGTGACACAAGAAAACAGCAAGATCACATCGCTTGCGGCTGGCAAGATTACAGCAGATTCAACGGACGCCATTAATGGCTCTCAGATTTATTCTATGAGTGAAATGGTTGGTAGTTATTTTGGCGGTGGCGCTGGATATAATAAAGAAGGCGCATGGATTGCTCCTACTTTCAAGGTCAAACAAATCGGTTCTGATGGGCATATTACTGATGAGACTTATCAGAATGTAGCGGATGCTTTTTCTAGTGTTGGTAATTCTTTCCAGAGTGTTCATGATGAGATTAACACTATGAGAAGTGATAGTCTTGTTAAGTGGAATGAAGAGAAGAAACTGATCAAGATTGGTGGCGAAAAAGATGGTACGACAATCACTGTTGCTGATAAGGATAGTAAGGCTCGAACTCTCTCTGGCGTGAAGGATGCAGAAAAGGACGACGAAGCGGTTAATAAAGCCCAGCTTGATAAAAATATAGATGCACTTACGAATGAAATTAAAGACGTGCGTTCAGTAGCAGTTTTCTACGATATAGAAGAAGATACAGAAGAGGTCAATACACTTACCAGAACAGCACCTAAAGCGAAACAAAACAGTGTGACTTTTGGTGATCCCAAAACAGGCACTGTTGGATTGCATAATGTTGCGGCTGGTAAGATTGCCAAGGATTCACATGATGCTGTAAATGGTGACCAGCTTCATTCACTAGGCAATAACGTTGCGACATATTTTGGTGGTGGTTCAACATTTGTAGATGGTGCTTTTACAGCTCCGACTTATAACATCTCAAATGTTTCTGACGATGGTAAGGTAACGACTAAATCACATAACGATGTTGGTTCAGCCTTTTCTGATCTTGATACGAGTGTCAAGAATGTGAATACACATCTAACGAATGAGGTCAAAAATTTTACTGAAAAACTAACGAATATTACGCAAGAAGTTCAAGGCGATGCTTTGTTGTGGGATGAAAGTGCAAAAGCCTTTGTAGCTTTGCATGGGGAAAAGGAAAGTAAGACAAACAGCAAGATCACATCGCTGGCTGATGGTTCTATAGTATCAGGCTCGAGCGATGCGGTTACGGGTGGACAGCTTCATAGCATCACAGATGATTTATCAAAGCTTTTAGGTGGCGCTGTATCCTTTGATGGCAAAAACTTTAAAGGATTAAAGTATGACTTATCGACAGTTTCTACAGACGGTAAGGTAACAGATAAATCGCATACCGATGTTGGTTCTGCCTTTAAAGGACTTGATGATAATATCAAGAATGTGAACGCTCGCATTAAGGAAGTTTCAGAGGGAGTTGCTCAGGATTCCTTGTTATGGAGTGATAAATCTCATGCCTTTGTAGCGCAGCATGAAAAGAAGGAAAAAGGAGACGACGGTACAGTTGTAGTGACGCAAGAAAACAGCAAGATCACATCGCTGGCTGATGGTTCTATTGTGGTAGGTTCGAGCGATGCGATTACGGGTGGTCAGATTTATGATCTTCGAAA
>NZ_JBHIMP010000313.1:0-769 GCF_042194175.1 Bartonella sp. MR168JLCBS
CTGATCCTATGATGGCGCATGAATTTTATCATGGTCGTTTTGCTTTTGCTGGCCATATTGTTCATTCTGGTGCTGTTTCACCTTTTTCTTTAGTTTCACCAACGCCTGAATGGGAAGAAGCCCTTCATAATTTTCATTGGTTGCGACATATGACGGCAGCAGATAGTGATTTAGCTGCTGCCCATGCACGCGCGCTCGTAGAAGACTGGCTTGACCAGTGTGTCAAGAAAATAAACGGCCTTGCTTGGAGTGCGCCAATTGTGGCACGGCGTTTGATTTCGTGGATTTGTCATTCGCAAATGTTGTTGAAGGGGGCAAGTGAGCGGTTCGAAAAACGTTTTTTACAGGCGCTTGGTTTCCAATTTCGTTATTTGCGTGTGACGATTTCCAGTATGGAAAACAATGATAAACGTTTACGAGCAGCTGTCGCTTTGGCATTCGCATCTCTTGCTTTGCCGATTTCTGTAGCAATGAAAAAAAAGGTGCAAACCACTCTCATAGAGGAGCTTTCACGTCAGATTTTGGTTGATGGGGGGCATATTTCGCGTAGCCCTGCCATCTTGCTCGATTTATTATCGGACTTATTGTCTTTGCGTAATCTTTTTATGCATAGTAATGAAACAGCACCACGTATTCTCATTGATTCTGTTGAGCGTATGTTGCCAGCTTTACGGTTTTTTCTTCATGAGGATCACACATTGGCGCATTTTAATGGTGTTGGTTCACTTGAACCTAAACGCTTATCAACACTTTTAGAGCTTGATGAAAC
>NZ_JBHIMP010000314.1:0-472 GCF_042194175.1 Bartonella sp. MR168JLCBS
AATTTTTCGAAAGTTGCAGTCAGTTGTAAGAGGGTTTTCTCCCTTATTTTAAAGTATAAGGGGAAAAGCATGTTGTATGCTCGAACTGGAAGACTAATGGTAGTCTCTAAGTATCACTCAGAAAGAGGGCGAGAAGAATGAGAGATGTTGTTATTGTATCTTTTTACAGAGCTACCGAGATCTTAGGGGCTGTGTCATACGTGCAATAGTTTGATGCAAACCAGATGGGAAATAGTAATTTGTTTCATTGTTTGCTCTTCTGTTCTTTGCTTTTCTTTCGAGGTTTATACCTTTGAGGGTGAGAGTAAGCTGCCAGGGACGTTCATAATTTCGTCAGCACATTTCATCCGGAATTGTCAAGCAAGCTGTTTTTGTTTATGGCTCCGTATTTACCATTTAATGACTCTATAACATATACAACATGTGTTGACAGTTTGATGCTTGCTTTGAAAGAAGTGTAAAAGAGTATTTT
>NZ_JBHIMP010000314.1:482-768 GCF_042194175.1 Bartonella sp. MR168JLCBS
AACCTAAAAAGTTTCAGTTTTAAAAAGCTTTTTTGATTGGTTTGTACACTTTATATTTAGCAAAATACTGGTGATTGTGCTCATCATAAAAGCGTGAAGAGATATCATATTTCTGATGTGGCAAAAAGAAGACAGAGCATTCAACTTTTGAGAGCTTTAAATGATTTTTTTCAACTATGGGGCATTATCAAAAAATCAGTAAATGATTTGAGGAAGTCAGGAGAAACACGTGCAGCTAATACAATAGACTAAAAAATAAAGGGGGCTTGAATTTTGCAAATGAAGG
>NZ_JBHIMP010000315.1:0-768 GCF_042194175.1 Bartonella sp. MR168JLCBS
ACCGTGGCGTCGAGCACGACGCAATTTAGGTTTGATGATGCAGGAAGGATTGCTGAAAGAAAATATTGATGGTGAAGCACTTATTTGGGCGCATCAGCGCCTTTTATCACGGCGTGAACAGCGTCGGATTCTCATGATTATTTCTGATGGAGCTCCTGTTGATGATTCAACACTGTCCGTTAATTCTAGCAATTATCTTGAAAAACATTTACGCGCGGTGATTCAAGAAATCCAAATCCATTCGCCCATAGAACTTATTGCCATTGGCATTGGTCATGACGTTATACGTTATTATCAACGCGCTGTAACAGTTATGAATGCTGAAGGATTAGCCGACGCGATAACAAAACAATTAGCCGCACTCTTTACCGAAAAAACGCTTCATCTTTATAAGAAATCTTAAGCCCCCTGAAACTGAATCAAAATATTAGAAGCAGTCATAGCAAGGCACATTGCAAAAACAGAAAAAACAACATACCTCTTCTTTTGCTGTTCTAACAAAGGACTGCGTGAGGAGAGTTCCTTAACTTGGGTAATGGAACCCACTCAATACAGGAACAAACAGTAAAAGCCCAAAACAGCGCCCCCTAACCTTAAAACGAGAGCAAACAATCCAGTCTCGTAGTCAACAAAGGCGATTACGCCGCTTGTTCAGCTTTTTTCTTAACAATTTGACGTTTTAACAAACGGGCACGTTGCGATAATTCTTTATCATCAGCTCTGACCAAAAAGCTATCAAGACCACCGCGGTGCTCAACAGAACGCAAA
>NZ_JBHIMP010000316.1:0-767 GCF_042194175.1 Bartonella sp. MR168JLCBS
TTTTGCAAATGGTTTAGAACTGGTTGAAGATAGTGCCCTTTTAGAAGAAGTTGCAGGACTCGTTGAGTGGCCTGTTGTGCTTATGGGCAATTTTGACAAATCTTTCCTTGATATTCCTCCAGAAATTATTCGCTTGACCATTCAGGCCAATCAAAAGTGTTTTGTAACCCGCAAACAAGGCGAAAAGATCAAACTTTCTCATAATTTTATTCTCGTTTCTAATATTCTTGCAAACGATGAAGGTAAAGAAATTTCCAAGGGAAATAGTAAAGTTGTCTGTGCTCGTCTTTCTGATGCGCTCTATTTTTGGCAAACAGACCAACATGATTTGCCTGATATCAAATACTTGCAGTCCTCTGCTAAGAAACTTGCTCTTGATTTAAAAAAACCTCTCGATCAAAGAATAGCACGCCTTGATCATTTGAATGTGACTTTCCATGAAAAATTAGGCACACAAGGTGCAAGAGTGGAGCGAATCGCCCCCTTAGCACAAACAATTGCACCTTCGGTGCAAGCAGACCCTCTCCTAGCTAAACGTGCCGCAATACTTGCAAAAGCTGATTTACAAACAGAAGTCGTTGGAGAATTTCCGGAACTACAAGGATTCATGGGACGAAAATATGCCCTTCTTCAGGAAGAAGACCCTCGCGTAGCTGAAGCAATCGAAGACCATTATAAACCTCAAGGACCAAAAGATCGTATTCCGCAAGAACCTCTTGCTATAGCAGTAGCGCTGGCCGATAAAATTGACATGCTTGTCGGTTTTT
>NZ_JBHIMP010000317.1:0-766 GCF_042194175.1 Bartonella sp. MR168JLCBS
TACCAAGAATAACGGCTTGTTCTTTCCATTTCATTTTATTTTAAAAAATCCAGTCCCATTTCGAGGTAACGTTCCGGATCGTTATCCCAATTATCACGTATTTTCACAAAGAGAAAAAGATGAACTTTCTGATCCATGATTTCCATTAATTCTTTACGTGCTGCCTGACCAATTGCTTTAATTGTCTCACCTTTTGCTCCTAAAACAATTTTTTTCTGACTCTCACGTTCTACATAAATAACTTGATTAATTCTAACTGAACCATCTGAACGCTCTTCCCAGCTTTCTGTTTCAACTGTTGAAGAATAGGGAAGTTCGTCGTGGAGACGAAGAAAAAGCTTTTCGCGAGTAATTTCAGCAGCAAGCTGACGCATAGGCATATCTGAAACTTGATCATCATTGTACTCAACGCATGAAGCAAATCCTTGCACCCAGAACCATTTAGAGCCGAAATCATAAATGTCTGCAAAAACTTTACTCGTTCATTAATTTGAGAAGTTAATGCTAAAAGAGATAATTTAGCAACTGTATCAATCTTATTAAGAACGAGAATTTTATCCTGTTTAATATTTTCTACAATATCTAACATTGTACAAACTTCATCCGAAAGACCATTGTGTGCATCAATCAAAACTAACAGGACATCAGCACTCTTAGCGCCACCCCAAGCAGCAGATACCATAGCACGTTCCAATCGCTTGTGAGGACGAAAAACGCCTGGTGTGTCAATCAACACCATTTGCGTATTATCATGAATAACAATACC
>NZ_JBHIMP010000318.1:0-764 GCF_042194175.1 Bartonella sp. MR168JLCBS
AAACGCCGCACATTCCGTTTGCGCCGTGCTGTCACCCCATAGCGCAACCATTGTTCTTCCCGCGCAATCTGTCGAGCCAATTTGTGTTGGTTTAGAGCTTCCTCTTCAAGGACCTTATCGCGCCAATTTTCAAACTCCAAGAAAGGCTTTTCTACTCTTTTGGTGGTGCCCCGATCAATCCATACTGTTGAGCGCGTCACATTTTCTAAAAATCGTCGATCATGTGAAATAGCCACAACGGCCGACCGTAAAGAACATAAAGTCCTTTCGAGCCATTCAATAGTTGGTAAATCAAGATGATTGGTTGGTTCATCCAAAAGAAGAACATCGGGTTTTGCGGCAATCGCCCTTAATAATGAAAGGCGTCGCTTTTCACCCCCTGAAAGGGTTGCCAACTTTTCGGTTCCTGAAAAACCAAGATTTGTGCGAAGTGTATTTAGCCACTGCGCATCAGGTGCATTGTCCCGACCAGCTTCCACGTAAGCGTGAACATCTTCAAAGCCTGAACAATCGGGGTTTTGTGATACATAACGCACAGTAACCCGAGGATGGCAAAAAATCTCCCCTTCACTTGGTTCTATCATTCCAGCGGCAATTTTTAACAGCGTCGATTTTCCACAACCATTACGGCCCACCAGAGCGATACGGGCACCTTGCTCAACCGATAAACAAGCTTGGTTGAGCAAGGGCGTTTTTCCAAAGGCTAGGAAAATACGATCAAGCCGCCGCAGCGGTACCGCCATTAACGGCTACGTTGCGGACAA
>NZ_JBHIMP010000319.1:0-763 GCF_042194175.1 Bartonella sp. MR168JLCBS
ATTTTCTGAGGTGCAGTTTTCTGACCCTTTGTTATAGCTTGATAGGCTTTTTCTGTTTGCGAAAGTTGTTCTTTTTTCAACTCAAGCTGTTTTTTTAAGAGCTCAATAATTTCTCCTTTTTTTAATAGATTAATAATCTCCAGATATTCTGCTGGTAGAGCAGGTGGTGTCGGTGGAGCAGGTGGTGTCGGTAGAGCAGGTGGTGTCGGTAGAGCAGGTGGTGTCGATAGAGCAAGTTGTGAGTTTACAGTTGGGTCTTGAGGTGATGAGGGTTCGAAACTTATGCTCACATCTGCATTTGCTGAAGCTAGATTCAGCATTCCCAAAAGGGTAATCATTCCTGTTATAATAAATCTCTTTTTCATCTGTCTCCTCGCTTGATTTTGGCAGGGATTGTTTTATTAATAGGTACACGGTTCCTATCATTGGGCTGTTTTAGCTTTGGTGCTAATGCATAAGCCGATAAAATTTTTGCAATCAAAATTACAAGAATGATCGACTTCATTTTAATACGACTCTTTTTACTGTTATATGCATCTTAATATTTATTGTCATTATTATAATTTTGACACTAAAGTAAAGTGTATAGTTTGCGATAATTGATCTTTTCGTAATTTCATTTTTTAATTTATGAAAATAGCTCAATTTCAGTGCGGATATTTTTTACTTTAGGATTGGATATCCTTGTTATTTTGTCATATGGATATTAAGGGCATCTGTTACGAGCAGCATTGCTTTTTATCTCATCTAGTTTCTATGTCTC
>NZ_JBHIMP010000320.1:0-763 GCF_042194175.1 Bartonella sp. MR168JLCBS
AGCCTATGACTATTATATCCAAGGCTATTATTTGAAAGCCTTTCGTGAAGCGCTCCGGCGTGCTGAACAAAATGATCCCTTTGCTCAAACTTTGGTTGGCCGGATTTATATGGAAGGGTGTGCCGTTCCTATGGATGGAGCACGCGCCGCTTTGTGGTTTGGCCGTGCAGCAAAACAGGGCGAACCACAAGCACAACTGCGCTATGGTCTTATGTTATTTGATGGCCATTTTATTGCACAAAATCAAGAACTCGGTGAAAAGTTTATTCGAAAAGCTGTAGACGCAGGGGTGAAAGAAGCCTATTTTTATTATGGACAAATGCTCCTTTATAAAGCCTTGCATGAGAAGCAAGCTCTTGCAGGTGTCTTTTCCCAAAGCCGCGAAAATGAAGCGACAGACCAGGCATTAAAATGGTTCTTAAAAGGTGCAGCCCTTGGTGATGCAGAAGCTTCTTTCGCTGCTGCAAAAATTCTCTCCTTAGGAACTTTAACACAGCCAAAAGATGATCGTAATGCGCGCAAACTTATGGAAGTTGCTGCCCAAAATAAACATTTTGAAGCCCAAATCCTTTTAGCACAATGGCTTGTCCAAGCCCGTGGAGGAGAAGCCGATTTTCAACGTGCTTTTCAGTTGCTTTTTACCAATGCCATCAACATGATCACCCCGGCACAGATCTGTCTTGCAAGGCTTTATCGAGATGGAATAGGAACAAAAGGCGATACGATAATGGCAGCGGCATGGTATATGCTTGCAAAGGAAGCA
>NZ_JBHIMP010000035.1:0-3622 GCF_042194175.1 Bartonella sp. MR168JLCBS
AAAGTGAATTTTTCATTGGTAAATTCGTATTTTTTTGCAGGCTTTTGTTGATTAACAGGCGCGGTTTCATTTGCAATGGAAGAGATAACGGGGGTGGTTTTTGAGATATTTGTCATAATTAAATCCTACATGATTTAGTGTTTTCAATTGACAGCCTATAAAGGCGCCGGGTGTTGAAAACACGGCATGTAGTCCGTTGTTATGCCTTCCTCATAAGAGTATTGTATAGCATAACCACACCCGACAAAATCATCATATATGCTAATTAGAGCATAAAAGATAGCCAGTTTTATAATAGGATTAGGTTTATCGCAACCTTTTCGCTACATGCTTAGTGTTTTCATCACTTGGTTATTTATGTAACAAAATACGTATTTATTGTCAATTTTTATTTTGTCTTTTTTGATATTTTTTCTTGTTTTTTTAAATACGTTGTGTATTCATAATATATTATGCTTATTAATTGCTTCTTTTATATTTATGTGCTTTTAAAGCTATATTATGGGCTTTATAAAACGACTGCGTTATTTTCTGAATCTATACATTTATAATATTTAAAAAACGCTCTCATAATGCGTATTTTTATCTTTATAACCTATCAATTTTTTACTAAATGAATTTTAAATTTTTTGTGAATTTTGTTTATAAGGGTCTTTAATTTAAACAACCTATATTAAACGCACTCTATAAACACAACCTGTAATATATATTTTGTAGGGGTTTTGGGGGTGTTTATATTTTTTTCAAAAATTAGGGAATTAAAAGCGTAAAGTGATATAAGTATTCACAACAAAGCTTTTGAAAACAATAAAGCTATCATTTTAGATTACGGTATAACCTCTTAAAGCCAATGTAAAAGAAGCGTATTCACTTTAAGATGGGATTTATTAAAAATCTTAAAGCAATCAAAATAAGAGTATTTAAAAGTGCAAATGATTTTTTTTAGAATGACGCATATAAACTATTCTTTTAAAAAGGGATACTCAATAATAATTAGGTCAATAAGTTATATTAATAGTGAGAATTTTATTCTTTATTGATTCTATTAGTTTTTTCTCTATCTCTCATCTTTTTTGAGCTTTTTTATAGCTTCAAGAGCGAGTTTTTTACGGTCTGTGCTCTTTATGTAGAGAAAAGTTAGAGTATTTTTAACTTTTCATATAATTATTCTTTGAAAAGGTCAGAGTGCGTTCCTGTACGAATAAGATGTAATTTATCTCCTTCTATTCTATAAATAAGCAGCCAATCTGGTTCGATATGAATATCATGATACCCTACCCAATCGCCTTTTAGTGGATGATCACAGTAATGTCTTGGTAATGGCTTTTCTTCAATTAGAAGACTTAATAGTGTACGCAGCTTATTCATATTTTTACTGCGTTTTTCCGCCTTGCGCACGTCACGTTTAAATTGTCTCGAGCGAACAGGTATCAGCATATTAAATGCCTAAATCCTTAAAAAGGGCATCAGCGTTTTTAAATGTCTTACCTTTACCTTCATCTAATTCCTTTATAGCTTTACGTGTGACACTATTAGGTACTTTAAGCTCAAAAGGCAAACAACCTTCTTCAGCGACACGCAAAAATGTTATGCGGATAAGATCTGATGCACTTAATCCCATGCGTTCTAAAGTAATCATCGCTTGTTTTTTCATTTTAGCAGGAATGCGAGCGCGAACAACAGAATCGGCTTTCATGATTTGTATCTCCATTTATAACCTTTGTTATAGTGTAGCTACACTGTGACTTCAAGTCAATTTTTTAGAATTAAAAACCCTCTGGATAGCAGGTATGGCAAAAAAAACTCCACGAAAAGAATCCTTGATTCGCAATAATTAAGAGGAATGTTGCAAAATCCTATTCTCTTAACTTTATTTTGTTATCCCTCATAGTAAAGAAGATTATATCTAATCAACTTAACAAGAGAGGTATAGATTATGGTTATAAGCTCTATACCCCTTATGAGTTTATCATACCCATTATGTGAGTATGCCAAATCTATTCAGTTTCTCTTAGTTCTAATTTTGGTAAGTTCTTAACGATTTTCATTGTTTCTAGACTTACAGTAATAATCCTTTGAAACAACTCTAATGGATAAGCAGGGTTGCCAACGGTTTCAACAAGCATAGCGATTGGCATCATTCACAATACCACTCTTTTTATCAGTCTTTACACATTGACGCCCCATAACCCATTCAAGAGCGGGTCTACCATTTACGATATACTCATAAGCTTCAAGAGGGATATCTGTTATTGTGATATTGCTATTGTAAATAACAGTGGTTTTATCTTTATCAGATTTTCCATTTTCTTTACCTGCTTTTGCAAATTTCATTTCAGTTACATAATAAAACTTTTCGGGATTAGAGATCTCTGTAACTTTTGGATTACCCTTTTTAAAGGTCACGGGATAAGGCTCTACAGTTTCATAATTCACGTGCAAATGACCCCAGTTCACGCCCTGCTGTTACAAATTTCCAAAAATCATTAGCACTCTTTACGCAAGGGATACGAGGCAATTCTTTAGAGAGGTTATTGACATAACGAGTGCGATATTCTGAATGCAAGAGACCGTAAACATAATAAAACAGATCATCTTTAGTGTTTTTTTCATTAGGATAAGCAGTTTTGAAATATGCTAATTCTTCATAAGTTATGGCATTACGCAATTTCTTTTTTGCTTATTTTAGTAATAAGCTATCGTCATGCTATTTTTCTTATCAAGCGATAATAATGGAGTGTTTCTTGTTGTCTCTAATATGTAACAGTTCCAATAAATTTGGTATATTCTATGAATAACAGTCTTTACTTGAAGCTCAAGATTATATTACATGCAACACCTTAAAATTAAGAAGCATATAGAGTGTATGATTGTCATTTAACAGTGTAATTATACAAGCTTCAAAAGCGGGGGAAATGACATGGTTTGCACAACACATAAAGCAGGTGTATACAGTACAGTCTATGCTTTTCTCTTAGACTTTAGAAGTATTATTCTCATCAAAAAATTAAAAAATTGTTACGCGGTTGGCGATTTTTTCTGTGACGCTGACGATATGGTTCATTTTGTTGCTCATTTTGAGGACACAATGAATGCATAGATTTTTTTTCACTTTTGTTTTTGCTGCTATTTTGTGCCTTTTTTCATGGGCAAGTTTAGCACAAAACATTCGTGAGAAAGCGATTAATCAATCAGAGAGCATCCAACGACAACAAACGCAAGAACAGCGTTTTCAGCAATTACACCGTAGAAACGAAACACATGGGGTATTTTTGCCAGACGATGATACCACATCTGCCTATGGTGCTTCGTCTGGTACAACCTGTTTGCTGATCAAAAGCATTGAATTTGTTGATGCTCAGTTGATTTCTCATACCGACCTTCATGAAGCCATTTCTCTTTGGGAAGGGCGGTGTTTGGGGATTGCCGAAATCAACAAAGTGCTCAAAGCGGTGACCAAGCTTTATATGAAGCGCGGCTATATTGCGGTGCGGGCTTATTTGCCTGAGCAAGATTTAAGCGGCGGTCATCTCAAGATTGTTGTAGTTGAAGGTGTGATGGAAGATATCACTCTGGATGGGCATAAAGTTGAGAGGAGACTTCAAGGAGAAATCACCACGGC
>NZ_JBHIMP010000321.1:0-762 GCF_042194175.1 Bartonella sp. MR168JLCBS
TATCACGTTCTCTATAGTGGTAAAAGTGTAATTGAAGCGGCCAATACATTACTGAGCCGTACACTCAAAGATGAGATACATGATAAAGTATGCTTTTAAATTATTCAAATCCATGAGAGATATGTCAATAATACAGCAGGAACAGAATAGATTGTATTAATCATTGGACAATACGGTAAGTTTTAGCAAATTGAAAGCTTATATGAGCCAGTTTTTTATGCAATATGACTTAAACATGAAAATTTTGATTATTGTCTAAGTAATATCTTTGAAAACAATTTATCTCTTCTCATTATACGTATCATTTACGTCAGAGAAAGTACAAATATACCATTCTAAAATGGTATATAAATTGCTTTTTCTATTTTAAAAGGATTATGGGTAATTATTCTCCCTGAGCTTCTTCACTTTGTTTTAATTCTTCCAGCGTCGGCATAGACATAATATTATAACCTGAATCAACATAATGAATTTCACCAGTAACGCCTGAAGATAAATCAGAAAGCAGGTAAAGAGCAGATTTTCCGATTTCGTTAATGTTTACGTTACGGCGCAGGGGCGCATTTCGGCGTTGATACGAAAAAATTGCTCGTGCAGCTGCAATGCCATTGCCAGCTAAGGTCCTAATAGGACCAGCTGAGATTGCATTGACACGGATATTGTGGGGGCCAAAGTCGGCCGCTAAGTAGCGCACCATAGCCTCTAAGGCAGCTTTAGCGACACCCATGATATTGTAATGAGGTACAACTTGCTGTGAAGCAC
>NZ_JBHIMP010000322.1:0-761 GCF_042194175.1 Bartonella sp. MR168JLCBS
CATTGCGCATGTTCCTTACAATAAAAGGTATTTCTTCACAAAAGCTGTGAAAGTGCCATAAATCAATAAAAGCATAATACAACCAATAAGAGCAATCCATTGCAAATGACGGGCAAGAAAATTCATTGCTTGACGTCCAAAACGCCGAATGAGCCACGCGAGAAGATAAAAACGAGCCCCCCGTGCAAAAATACAAGTGAGAACAAAAAGTCCAAGATGCATACCCATGACACCTGCCAAAATCGTGACAATCTTGATAGGTGGAAGGTGCAAAAAACCTGAAAGAGCCAGTAAAATTACTAGAAATTGCAGTGTCACACCGTTTTGCAGCGCTTGAAAATTTTCAATTCGACCGTAAAATTCTAAAATCGGTTTGGCAAGACTGTCATAGGCAAAATTTCCAATAAACCAACCAAAAATTCCCCCCAAAACAGAACACGCCGTGGCAATAAAAGCATAGCGATAAACCTTCTTGGGATGGACAAGTGCTATTGGAATATACAAAACATCTACCGGAATCGGAAAGACAGAACTTTCCATAAAAGCAATGAACCCAAGCCAGTGTGGTGCTGTACGTCGATTCGCTAAAGAAATCATCCAAAGCTTTAATCTGTTTAATATCATCAGGTCTTTCATAAGCCTAAGAGGTAAAAACTTTGCAAATTATACTCTATAAGCTAGGTGAGGAAAATAGCTTATAAATCCAAAGAGGCCGGGCACACTCCATAAACCAGATAGGGAAAATACTCCCTAAATCTATG
>NZ_JBHIMP010000323.1:0-442 GCF_042194175.1 Bartonella sp. MR168JLCBS
CCGATGGCTCTATGCATGCATGGCAGCAAATTTTGGTGTTCATGGCAATTGCATCAATGATACTTGGTGCATTTGCTGCAATTGGCCAGAGCAATGTTAAGCGTTTAATGGCTTATTCGTCTATCAGTCATATGGGATATGCGCTTGTCGGGTTAGCTGCTGGAGATATGCTTGGGATAAAAAGCGTTATTCTTTATATGACTATTTATCTTAGTATGGTGATTGGTTCATTTGCTTTTATTCTTGGAATGCGGCGTAGTGGTGGAAATGTTGAAAATATTTATGATCTTTCAGGATTGGTAAAGACGAATCCGTTTATGGCTGTTATGATGACGATACAACTTTTCTCTTTAGCAAGTATACCTCCTATGGCTGGTTGTTTTGGAAAGTGGTATACATTTTCTGCCGCTGTTCATGCGGGACGGAAACGACTTGTGGTTGT
>NZ_JBHIMP010000323.1:480-760 GCF_042194175.1 Bartonella sp. MR168JLCBS
CTCATTAAAATTATGTGGTTTGATGATGCAAAAGCGCATTTTATTATTTTATCGAGTGAGCTTCGGTTTTGTCTTTGTCTTTCTGCATTATTTATTTTATTTTATACGCTTTTTGGAATTTGGTTTGCTGACTTGGCAGAAAAAGCCGCTATTGCATTGTTTTAATTAATATGGTTTATCTCTTATCGGATTTTGCACAAAAACAGGGTTACGCTGTTGAATCTTACGAAAATGTTGATTCAACAAATCTTATTGCTCAGCGAAGAGCGTATGCTGGCCA
>NZ_JBHIMP010000324.1:0-758 GCF_042194175.1 Bartonella sp. MR168JLCBS
AATGGTCTCAATGCTTGAGCATTTGTGTGATGAAAAAGGAGGTCTTATACGTCTTTTCTGGCCACCTTTTGATAAAAGTACTCTTGAACCTGGTTATATAAAAGGTTATCCTCCAGGAATTCGAGAAAATGGCGGTCAATACACACATGGTGCCATTTGGAGCATTTTAGCACTCGCTAAAATGGGCGAGAGCGACAAAGCCTATAGTTTGTTTTCTATGATCAACCCAATTACCCATGGGCAAAATCCTGAAACTTACCGTGTTGAACCTTATGTTATGGCCGCAGATATCTACGCTACTGAACCACGTCGTGGACAAGGCGGTTGGACATGGTATACAGGCTCAGCGGGCTGGTTCTACCACGCCGCAACACAAGCTATTCTTGGAATTCACCGCCAAGGCAATCAATTGTTTTTACACCCACATTTGCCTTCCTCTTGGCCCAAATATGAAGCAAAAATGAAATTTTATGATGCTGTTTACACCATTAAAGTGAAACGGGGATCCAAAAACATCCTCTGTGTTGATGATAGAGAATATTCGGATGTGCATACAAAGATAAAGTTAAAAAAAACAGGTAAACATGAAATCATACGCACTCTTAAATCTTAGAAACAGAAAAGATAATTGGCTTTTTACTCTTGCCCACAACCTTAGAATTGCTATACTTTTTGCATTCCCTATATTGATCATACTTGGTGCACAATAATTTTAGATTCTATGAGACTGAAAGAAAATGGGTTATGAATCATCCGGA
>NZ_JBHIMP010000325.1:0-757 GCF_042194175.1 Bartonella sp. MR168JLCBS
TAAAGCAACGCGTAAATCATTTGCTTTATAGATGGTTTCTCCATCTGCTTTTACCCATCCATCGGCTATTCCCAAGACCAAATTTCCACGCCGGATACGCTTAAAATCTATTCCATATTCAAGAAGTTGGGTTTGTGGAGTTACCATACCTGATAGTTTTACTTCACCTGTTGATATCGCTCTTCCTTTTCCTGGTTCGCCTAGCCAACCGAGAAAAAAACCTGTTAATTGCCACATGCCATCCAGACCGAGACACCCTGGCATAACCGGATCACCTATAAAATGACAATCAAAGAACCATAGGTCTGAAGTAATGTCAAATTCAGCGCGAACTATTCCTTTATTGTATTCACCGCCAGTTTCACTGATTTCGGTGATTCGATGAATCATCAACATTGGCGGTGCCGGTAATTGTGCATTACCCTTACCAAACATTTCGCCGCGAGCGCAGCTTAGAAGTTCCTCATAAGTATAGCGAGACTTTTGTTCAGCCATTGTTACTCCATTTATTTGCGTATATTTTTTACTTCTGCGCTTTTCCCCAATCTACTTTTAGAGCAAATTTTAAGGAGAGGGAAATGATTTTGTATCATTTTTAGTGACAGAAGCCCTTTTTTATGTATTCTGCGTGGGTGGTTATTTAAAATGGAATAAAAATATATCATACTGTTCCTATTTTTTTGTATTTTAACTTTATTGAATCAGAAATTTATTGTGGTTTGGAACATGTCAGTGAACGCAGACAATTTAGGTTTGG
>NZ_JBHIMP010000326.1:0-757 GCF_042194175.1 Bartonella sp. MR168JLCBS
CGAATAGAAACAGGATTGAATCTTTTACAGCAAGAGCTTGGTTCGCGGCTCTTAATTAGTGGAGTTAACACAACAAACAATCTCAAAAGATTCATGTACAGCACACATATTACCCCACAGCTCTTCGCCTGTTGCGTTGACATCGGACATAAAGCAATTAACACAAAAGGAAACGCCGAAGAAAGCGCAGATTGGATCAAAAAACACCACTACCAAACAGTTTATATCGTTACCCATGATTACCACATGTGGCGTTCTTTGCGTGAACTAAAATACTTAATGCCTGACATCAATTTCATTGCCTATCCCGTCAAAAAGAGTGAAATTGAAAGCACGATACAACAGATCAATCAAATACGTATTCTTGTCTTCCAATATATTAAAACGCTTGAGGTCTATATAAGGACTGCATTTTAGTCTTTACACACTGGTTTTCTCTGAAAATCTTTCGAACCAGCCCTTCATTACGTTCATCGTATTTACACAGCTCTTAGGCCATAGACATGATCGACCCTTTGTTACACAAACGGGAACCACTAACAATTCACTCTTTTCATACCAATCTATTTTGCCTTTTGATATCAATTCTTTCCCTCTAAGACCCGTTTTTATAAAAAAGTTTAAAAACACCCAAAACAAAGAGTGTCCTTTGCATAAATTTTGTCTACGCTATTTTTGCATCTTGGAAGGCAAAAATGGTTCTTTCATCTTCGATTGCTGAAAAGGCGTATGATCTAGCAGAGTGATTCTCTTAATT
>NZ_JBHIMP010000327.1:0-259 GCF_042194175.1 Bartonella sp. MR168JLCBS
AGTGCTCAAGCACACAGTATCGTCAAAGTAAAGTGTCATTTATCTCGATATTTTTATCATCTTATGGGAGCCGGTTCTTAAAAGGAAGAGGAAGATCTTATACCTAAATTGTATGTCAACTCTTATAATTAAAAAATCGAAAATTTTTAAACGGTAGCCTTTGCTCGTATCCTAGGGAGATTAATATTTTATGGACAACACCATTTCTTTGTTTTCTTATGCTGTTAATGAGAGGCTGAATACCTATTTATTGTTGTGC
>NZ_JBHIMP010000327.1:307-757 GCF_042194175.1 Bartonella sp. MR168JLCBS
AATGAATACACATGCGATGATGCAAGAAAGTGACAGAACTTTAAAAATCCATACCGTTGATTAGTTTGTGGATGAGTATTTGAGCGTGCAAAAGGAAAATTAAAATATGAATTTGAGTGAGTTAATTGCACCAGAAGCTATTATTCCAGCTCTTAAAGCGAATTCGAAGAAACAAGTTCTGCAAATTTTAGCCGAAAAAGCTGCTGAATTGACAGGTCTTAATGAGCGTGTGGTTTTTGATATCGTTTTGCAACGTGAAAAACTAGGTTCAACGGGGTTGGGTGGTGGTATTGCGATTCCTCATGGTAAATTGCCTGATATTAATCGAATCATTGGTATATTTGCGCGCCTTGAAAATGCAGTTGATTTTGAAGCTCTTGATGACGAACCTATAGATCTTGTTTTTCTTCTTTTAGCACCTGAGAACGCTGGTGCTGACCATTTAAAAGC
>NZ_JBHIMP010000328.1:0-757 GCF_042194175.1 Bartonella sp. MR168JLCBS
ATATAAAAGAGTATATAATCAATGACATAATAGAAACAAATACGGTCAATAAGATTGCCGATTGCACCACCAATGATAAGGGTAAGACCGAAGCGTGATAAAAATTTGTTATATTCAGTGGTTTTCCATAACCATAAAAGAAAAATAAGAATAATGAGTGTGAGGGCAATAAGTCCCCAATGAGAAAAAGAAGAAAAAAACGAAAATGCAATACCAGAATTACGTACATGGTAGAGAGAAAGAAAAGGAAGAAGCGGGATCTCTGTTCCGAGGAGCATATTGTGCATAATCCAGTATTTAACTGTTTGATCAATCCCTACTGTAAGGATTAAACCAAGAAGAAAAAAGGAGAATGACTTGCGTGTCATATTGCAGCCTCGCGTACTTCCAGTGTTATAAATAAGAACGGCGAATTTCATAAAGCATGATAGCGGTTGCTACCGCCAGATTAAGCGAATCAGCACGTCCACTTTGCGGAATACGAGCGAGTTGATCGCAACGTTTCGCAAGAGTATCTGGTAAACCTTGTTTTTCATTTCCCATTAAAAGTATAACGGGACCATTTTTGAAATCAATTTTACGATAATCAATAGATCCTTTGAGATGCGTGCCAACGACCATGCCTTTAAAGTGTGCAGACCAGTTTAAAAAGGCGCTTTCATCAAAACGATAAAGGGGTATGGAGAAAATAGACCCCATGGTTGCACGAACTGTTTCCGGAGAGAAAGGATCTGTTGTTTCGCCAATTAAAATAACA
>NZ_JBHIMP010000329.1:0-756 GCF_042194175.1 Bartonella sp. MR168JLCBS
ACTCCATCTTAAAAAAGTGGAGCAAGAGTTGATGGAACATCCACTTTAATTTCAAATCTAAAAAATAGCACAACATGGTTTTTTTAAAAAAGTACAAATTGGCCGATGACTTTCCCCATGATCCTGCAGAAACTTTCACTGAAGGCGGGTTTGGTATCAATGCGCAATATCTCAAAATTTCCAATATTATGATTCATGGTGATACTCTGTTGACATCTTATCAAAATAAGTTTTCTGAAATCCTTTTTTCCACTAGTCTGCATTATCGTTTTTAAAGATTTTCTGAAGCAAATTTTTAAAGTATAAAAGAACTCTGCATAAAAACTCATTTTGATATTTACAATAAAAACATAATGATATAATAGCCTTCTTGATACGTGCACCATCAAGGATGATGGAGTACGCATGAAGGATATATCAATATTAAGGGTGTACTATGTATGAGAGAAATTTTTTATTATGTACAATTGCTGGATCTTTGATTTTCTCCTATTTAAGTTCGGCTTATGCAAATACACCACCTCGTGAAATTCCCAAGGTTTATGTAAAAGAGGGAGAAGAGACTTTTAATAACGTTATTATCCGCGATAGATATAATCCAGTGATCGCTGGTGGATCACAATCAGTCGCCACAATTACAGAAGCGATAATAACCTCAGAAATTGTAGGGTTGAGTGCAACGAGAGGTGGGCGCATTAATGCTACAGAAATTGATACAAAAACCCTGATAAAAGGTTTAGAAATTACAAACGGTAT
>NZ_JBHIMP010000330.1:0-752 GCF_042194175.1 Bartonella sp. MR168JLCBS
GACGTTCTGCTACACGGATTTCACCTTTATCAAGAAGATTTAATGCGTGTTCGACACTTTCACGAATTTCGCCTTTTGTTGTGGTCTTGATAGAATCGCGATCATCAAATGCTTTTTCAATAATCATTTCAAGTTGTGTGAGATTGGTCATGACCAGAGTTCCGTTAAATAAGTTGAAAGCTTCAAGATGTATTTCTATGACCTACGCGAAGAAATGTATTCAGTCAATAAAACAATAAGAAAGCAGGACAGGTGCATGAAAAAAGGCTATAAAGGAAAAAGAGAAGAAGAGCAGAAAAATTGGATGCCACTTATTTGTGCAAAAGATACTCTAAAACAAGGCTATGAAATTTCTAATCTAGCACAAATGCGTTCGTCTGCTTATCGTTTGGCTTATATTGATCAGGACTTTATGATGCGTCCTGACCTACGTTCACAGCGTATAAGTCTTGAGTTTTTAAAACCGGGAATAACGCTTCAAGACTATGATATTCAATCAACAGTAGTTTTATTTGGTAGTGCCCGTATTTTTGAATCCGGGAAAGACGCGTGGGCAGCAAAAAATGAAACGCAAAAGAAAAATTTGCATGCTATGTCACATTATTACGATGAGGCAAGAGAATTTGCCCGTTTATGTTCACGTTATTCTGCAACGACCGAGTATCGTGAATTTGTGGTTGTCACTGGGGGAGGACCAGGGGTAATGGAAGCGGGAAATCGTGGTGCTGCCGATGTTGGCGCACCAACGATTG
>NZ_JBHIMP010000036.1:0-3145 GCF_042194175.1 Bartonella sp. MR168JLCBS
TTATCTTTTCTCGTTGCAGCTTTAGGTTTAAGCCAAATGGACTTCTCCTCTTCCTCTCCTTTTGAAGGCTCTTTCCTCTCTGTGGGGATTGGTTCTCTTATCGTTATGCTGATCAGCCTTGCAAGTGGGAGCTTTGGTGCTGGACGTTTTGCAGAAACATCAGGGGCCCTTCATGGCTTTTTAACCTGGGCTCTGTTAACACTTCTGATGGCTCTCCAAGCTTCCCTCTTGGTCTCAAGTGCAGCAAGCTTAAGCGCTAAGATTGTCTCAGAAAGTGGTGCAACACAACAAATCGTGGATAGTCTTAAAACAGATGTCTTTCCCTTTCTTTCAAAATTAAACGGCAAAAATGTTGAAAGTTTTTTGCGTGAGAACACCGAAAATGGGGTCGATTTTGATAAACTCCGCAGCGAGTTGCGCACCCTTCTCAAAAAAAGCGAAATCTCTGCTCTTGATCCTGACCGCTTGAAACAAGCCTATCAGAAAGCGCTCAAAGATGTTGGTTCAGTACTAACGGCTTTCAAAAACGATCCTTCTCACTCTCGCATATATTTGAGAGAGCTAAGACATCGTCTTTCTGACCATATCCAAACCATGACGGCAAAGTTTAATCAGAGCGAGATCATCGACGACCTTATGAAAGGGGGCATGACACGTGCTGAGGCACAAAAAGCAGCCAACCATGCACTGGATGTTTATCAAACAGCAGAGGCAAAAATTGGACAAACAATCAAAGCTTTTGAGCAACAGGCTAATACCTTGTCTGAAAAGCTAAACACAGCAAAAAACAATGCCCATCACGGTGCGGATAAAACTGCTAAAACAGCATCGCACATGGGATGGTGGGGCTTCTTGGGAAGCTTGATTGGTGCCATCCTTTCCAGTGTTTTTGGCTATTATGGTTACAGAAGCCGTAAGAACTCTTTCACGCTTTAATAACTTTCCTTTCATAAACCATGAAACCAATAAAAAGCTGTACAATCGGGTGCAGCTTTTTGTTTGCAAACCTTCTTATGCCTTTGTTGTAGGAAATGATCCTTCATACGCATAAAAGAACTAAGGGCTCTCTCTTCTGCGATCACTTAGCATCCTTGCTCAAAAACCTTGTATGGAGGAGAACTGAAGTCTCCCTGTTCAAGCACCATCTCCACCTTTACCTGCTGTAAACCAAAGACAATCTGTTGGCACGCTCGTTTAGCGTTCTGATTTGCTTAAGCCATCAAGCCTGTTCTCTTTTGAGCGGATTAACCCCATGGCGATATTTTAGCAAGCTTCGAACCAGGAAGCTGATCCTGTTCCTCAAGTAGATTGCCAAAAAATTGCCCAAAGTAATATTGTTTATATGCGCAAAAGTGGACAATTTGCGCAAGAAATTTTTGAGAAAGTCGCTCAAACTTGATCCAGAAATGGAAGAAGATATTCACAATGTGGATGTGGTCGCTTTCTGGAGGGCAATTAAGCAAGAGAAGTTTGCTGGGATTGTTGCTGAAAGTATTTTGGGGATATGCTCTCTGAGCTTGCTTAAGGAATAAGAAGGTTTGCAAACAATTGGGGTGATGCCGGAAATGCCAGCTTGCCCTAGTCCAAATGGGGGACGCAATATCCTTATTGTCAGTCTGTTTAAAGAGAAAGAAGATAATCTTTACACAAGGAGGCTGTTTTGTGAAATATAATATGTGATGTTTGTTCTGTTTGCGCTGTGTCATGAAGTTTGAAAGTATTTTTAAATGTTATAAAACATGTTACCTATCACTTTTATAAATGAATTGCTTTTTGATAGTATCGGAAAATTTAAACAGAGATTGTGTTAGGTTGTAGAATGTTTTGTTCAGCTTTTTTAAAAAAGCGTGAAATATATGGACCGCTTTGTATAGGTTTTGATCCTAGTCACCACATTTTACAATCATGGAACTTAAGCTTTGATTATAAAGGATTAAAAGACTTTTGCGATATCCTCTTAGCGGCAGTTGTTGGTCATGTGGGTATCATAAAACCACAAGTCGCATTTTTTGAATTATATGGTGTGGAAGGCCTTCAAGTTCTCAAAGAACTTATTGAAAATGCACACGAACAAGGTTTATTGGTTATCGCTGATGCAAAAAGGGGTGATATTGGCTCTACTGTGGAAGCTTATGGGAAAGCTTGGCTTGGTTCAAGCAGCGCATTTAAAGCTGACGCTATAACAGTCAATGCTTTCCTGGGTTTTGATGCTCTTATACCTCTGATAAAGGTTGCAGAAGAAACAGCAACAGGAGTTTTTGTGGTTGTGCAATCTTCAAATCCAGAAGGCAAGCCCATTAGAAATGCACGTATCGGCAACCAAACACTCTCTGTTCATTTGGCACAGCGTATTTGTGACTATAATAGCCAGTCTTCAGGCAAGCATCAGTCTGTTGGTCCTATCGGTGCGGTCATTGGAGCAACATTAGGAAATGAATCAAAAGATACAATCGAGCAATTAAAAAACAGTCTGTTTTTGGTTCCTGGTGTTGGCGCTCAAGGTGGAACAATAAAACAATTGGCAGATCAATTTCCTCAAAGGCTATGGCAGAATATCATTCCCTCAGTTTCACGATCGATAACAGATGCTGGTCGCAATGTTGTTGATTTAAAAAACATTATTAATAGCTTTGTGGAGCAATCTCAAAGCACTCTCTTGTCTTGAGGTTCTTTTGCTTACGGTATAAAGATGAAAATCTCTTATAAACGAAGGGTGCTTATTCCAAATAAATGCTTTTGGGCTTATCCAAAATTAGCAGTTGCTAGAAGTGAGAATGACTAAAATCAAAAATTACTTGTGGTACTGCTAAAAATTACTGACTCATATTCCACTTAGTGTTTAGATAGGCATAAAAAATGGAGCAGATGATACTTGGGAGGCATTGATTTGATGGAGGGAAAGGAAAACGCAGTCGGTTTTGGGAAACGTGTTTAAGTGCAAAAAGTCTTCCGCAGCCTGAGGTTGAGGTTAGTTTATCCCCTTCTTTGGAGATATTAGAAAACCAGAAAGTAAGTCTCGGACATACTACAATGGCTAATGGCTGTACGGATGACAAGCTATGGTGATGATCGTGTTTTTTTCCTATACACAACCGTTTTTAGGTGTGGTCTTACAGGAATATGCAGCTTGGTCAGTTTTAATATG
>NZ_JBHIMP010000036.1:3201-3495 GCF_042194175.1 Bartonella sp. MR168JLCBS
CTGTTTGGTCTTGTGATATTTTCTTGTTTCGGGCACTCTTACCTGTTACCTGCGAAAATCGTGCGATCATAGTCCAAAAAGATGAGTGAGTAGATTGAATATGGGAGCTCTGAACCGTTTAAGGACAAAAGCCGTAGGAACACTGCGGGGATAAAAATAGATGGGCATTTGTCTCTGGCTCCTCCTCATTTTTGGTCAATGAATGTAAGGACGCTAACATAGAATTTACTTCCTGATATGGAAAGTGCAAAAATCTCTTAACGGATTATCCTAAAGGCGGCCCGCTTTGCCTGG
>NZ_JBHIMP010000331.1:0-751 GCF_042194175.1 Bartonella sp. MR168JLCBS
CTATATTAATATAATGAAAACCATCCACATCTTTTTGGAAAGCGATGGCTTGCGTTACACAATTTGTATTAATATGAGCAGGGAGGGGAAGCTGTACCAAAATGCCATGGATTTTGGGGTCAGAATTTAATGTTGCAATAAGTTGAAGGAGTTCTTTTTCTGATGTTTCTTTGGAAAGCATATGTTTGATTGAAAAAAAACCACATTCTTCGGCTTTTTTGCTTTTTGATGTGACATATACATGACTTGCGGGATCATCTCCAACAATGATGACAGCAATACCGGGTTGTATCTTATAGTTATTGCGGAGTTTTATTGTTTCATCCTTAACTTTCACGATAATCTCTTCAGCAAGCTTTTTTCCATCGATAATATTGTTCATGGGAACGATCCTTTCATAAGGGCTTTTTTTGTAAAGCATTTGCTGACGATCCAATAGAGCTTTGTAGCAGTATTAATCTGGAAATGCTAAAGGTGGTTCGAAAGTGTTAGATATTTTTTTGTTTTTAGAAGGCTTTAAAATAATTGCTTTGTTACAAAGCAGCAACATTGCTGTTCCAATAAACTTTGGATAAGAACAGGAATAATTAAATTATTAGATGAGATATGACGGATTTTAGGATTATAAGAAGTTTTTTAACGATAATTTAAGTATACTTTTAATCTGTTATAGGGGCGAAAGTGTAGAGGAAGATTGTGCGCGCCAGAATAATAAAGTTTTTGAGCGGGGTTTTTATTACAATTGTTTTTT
>NZ_JBHIMP010000332.1:0-750 GCF_042194175.1 Bartonella sp. MR168JLCBS
ATGGGACAGCGATTGTCTCCAACCGTATGATAAAACCATTTCCATGCTTCTGGATTAATCGGTTCGCCTACGGTGCCTAAGAGGCGTAAGGATGTTCTTTTAGAATGTTCAACAAAAGAATTTCCAGCACCCATTAATGCGCGAATAGCAGTTGGTGCAGTGTAAAGCGTATTTACTTTATGCTTATCGACAATTTCCCAAAATCTACCTTGGTCGGGAAAGGTTGGTATACCTTCAAACATTAAAGTGGTGGCACCGTTGCATAGAGGACCATAAATCAAGTAAGAATGACCACTGATCCAGCCAATATCAGCAGTACACCAGTAAATTTCACCAGGATGATAATCAAAAACATATTGATGTGTCATCGATACATAAACGAGATAGCCGGCTGTTGTATGGAGAACACCTTTTGGTTTGCCTGTTGAACCCGAGGTATAAAGAATAAAAAGTGGATCTTCAGCATTCATCGTTTCTGCTGGACAATCCGTTTTGGCATGAGATATTTCTTCATGATACCAAAAATCACGTCCCTTTACCCAATCAATTGTTCCACTTGTACGCCGTATGACCAAGACTTGATTAACATGAACACCACGGCGTGCTGCAATATCAATAGCATGATCAATATTGTTTTTTAACTTGATCAATTTTTCTCCACGCAGGCCTTGATCAGCGGTGATGATAAAGGTTGATTTGCAATCAATAATGCGGTCTGCTATCGCTTCAGAAGAAAAGCCGGCAAAAATA
>NZ_JBHIMP010000333.1:0-749 GCF_042194175.1 Bartonella sp. MR168JLCBS
CCATCTTCAGCAACATTTGAGATCTTATAAGTCGGAGCTGTAAAAGCACCATCTGCAAATGTTGCACCACCACCAAAATAGGTAGCAACGGTATTGCCTAGTGAATGAAGCTGATCACCATTTACAGCATCATGTGAATCCTTGGCAATCTTACCAGCCGCAACATTATGCAATGCAACAGTGCCTGTTTTGGGATCTCCAAAAGTCACACTATTCTTATTAATTTTAGGTGCTGTTCTGGTAAGTGTACTGACCTCTTCTGAAGCTTCTTCCTCATCATAAAGAACTGCCACAGAACGCACTTCTTCAATGTCATCAGAAAGTTTTGTCACATTCTCATCAAGCTGTCCCTTGTTAACTGCTTCGTCGTTCTTTTCTGCATCCTTCACACCAGAAAGTGTCCGCGCCGTATTTTTATTATCGGCAAGAGTAATCACACCACCCTCTTTTTCGCCACCAATCTTGATTATTTTCTGCTCTTCATTCCACTTAACAAGACTATTACTTACCACATTAGTAATATCGTTTTTAACATTCGTGAAAGATGTACCAACATCAGCCAAAGCTTCTGCAACAGTATTATACTTCTTCTCTTCTTCAGTACCATCATCCTTAACAGTCTTAATCGTGAAAGTAGGAGCAATCCATTTGCCTTCTTTATCATATCCAGCACCACCGCCAAAATAACTACCAACCATTTCACTCATAGAATAAATCTGAGAGCCATTAATGGCGTCCGTTGAATCTGC
>NZ_JBHIMP010000334.1:0-423 GCF_042194175.1 Bartonella sp. MR168JLCBS
AGGGTGAAAATATCTTCTTTTTCTTACTGGAAAAGGCAGAGCGCGCTCAAATACCTTTCTTGAAACTCATTTTAAAAGCCTCTCTCGTCATTGTTTTTTCCAGAGTCATAGGAAAGAAGAATGGTTGTGAATAAATTAAGTGATTCGCCACTTTTTTGCCTAATTTTTCGATAAATTACTGTCGTTAAATAAGGAGATTTTACATGTTTCTGCCGTTTTTAATCGCTCTAAGCACAGCAATAACGACTATCTATGGCAAAGAAAACATAAGTTATGCTTTCTGGGCCGTTTTGTTCATTGTTACTCTTCTTACTTTGAATCATCATATCAATTTAAACTTGTCTTTTTGAGAGAATATTCATGAGACATGTCGAACAAAAAAACCATCATTTCGTTACATTTATGAATGTGTTAGGACTTATT
>NZ_JBHIMP010000334.1:457-748 GCF_042194175.1 Bartonella sp. MR168JLCBS
GTTAATGGCTTTCTATTATCAACTGACAAACCCTGCACCGTCTGTGGTGCCATGCCCCCTTTGTCTTCTTCAACGCCTTGGTTTCATCATTGCAGGTTGTGGGTTTTTATTCAATATTCATCTGAGGGTGAGAAAGATCCATTATGGGATGGTTATTCTTGGTTGTATGGTAATCTGTATCTCTGCCTCCAGGCAGATTTTTTTACAGATCATGCTAGGTGATCTTGGAGATGGTCCAACGCTCTTTGGGCTGCGTCTTTATATTTGGGCGTTCATTATTGCAGGTCTTTG
>NZ_JBHIMP010000335.1:0-746 GCF_042194175.1 Bartonella sp. MR168JLCBS
GTTTTGTTATAGTTATAAGATTTTTACTTGAACAAAAGCCAGGTAAGGTTTTCTAACTCTCATATGCATTCCAAAGACTTTCTTCAATAAGTTGTACATTCTTTACCAATCCCTGCACTTGATGTAATATCCCTCCTCGATGATAACATTCCTATTCTTTACAAATAGAATGTTATCATCATTCCATTTTTTCTCAAATTTTATTAAGGCACAGAACCTAGGACAATCCTGTTTTCATCCACAGATTTAAAAAGGCTATTTGAATGTTCCGGTAAAATGGTTTCGTTAGTGAGATATATGTTGGTTAAGCATTGCACGACAGAAGTTTTGACATTCGTGATAGGGTTTTACTAAGAGTACTCGTTGACTGGGTTATTGCTCTAGGTTAGATGAGCCCAATTTAATAATCTGTGATAAGCATAGTCTATTTTTATGAGAATATTGATCATCATCAATATGGCAATAGAGCATCTCTTTGAAGCAGTGATATTGGAGCATGAATTATAAATATAAAAAAGAAAAGACGGTACGGCAATAAAACAGCCCTAAATATTTCTGCGGTTACAATACGCCATAGCATGGCTAATATTGGCATATGAGGTGATGTGTTGCTAAAAGCTTTTATATGCTACTTGTTTACTGTTTCATTAAAATTTTTATGGGTGCCTTAAAATAATTAAAATTTCTTTTTCAAACTGAAATATGGGAGCGAAATCATGACTGTATGAAGTGACATATAGGGATAT
>NZ_JBHIMP010000336.1:0-745 GCF_042194175.1 Bartonella sp. MR168JLCBS
GTGCTCTTATCTTCAATGGGGGGGGTGTCGGCTGAACGTGTTAGCAATGCAATTGTTGTTTTTGCTGGTCTTGATAAAATTACTGGTCGGACTACGCTTTTTGAAGTTTCTCTTGGTGAAGTTTATCAATATGGTGCTTTGCAGGTGACTCCTCGGGTGTGTTATACGGGGTCCAAAGATGAGCCAACCCATACAACTGGTTTTGTTGAAGTTAATGAGATAACATTAGAGAAAAAGGTGCGGCGTATTTTTACAGGATGGATGTTTGCGGATAGTCCTGGCTTGAATGCGGTAGAGCATCCTGTTTATGATGTATGGTTAAAAGATTGTAAGCGGAGTTCTCAAAATCTGCCTCTTCAGTAATTTGTTCTATACTGAAATCAGCTCATTGGTTTTTTATAAATCTTTTAAGAATATTTTTTTAAATTATAGCAGTAAGGTATTGAAATTAAAGGATCTTGCATGTTTTTACTTTCGTATTTAGATTAGGTTATCTAATTTGCGTTTACGATGATTTTTGGAAGAATACTAAATGTAAAATTGCTAAATTATAAGGCGTTATTTTTATTACAGTTTTCATACAAAAAGAGCATAAATGAGTTAATGAGCCTTGATTCTAATGACGGTTTGTTTTTTTCGATTGGTATGCGCGTTAAATAGCTTAATAATCAAGATTGTGTTGATACAATAGAAATTTCAGCTAATTTAAACAATCTCAATTTTAATTTGCTTAGTACAGCAATTT
>NZ_JBHIMP010000337.1:0-744 GCF_042194175.1 Bartonella sp. MR168JLCBS
ATTATCAACCACGAGAACGGGGTTTTGAACGTGAGATTGCGAAGCGTCTTGAGTGGTGGAAGCAATTGCGCAAAAAGCGAGGCAATCAAAAGTGAAATTTTAATGGAGACAGTCTTTTTTATGTCCCTAAACTGATTACATCCATTATAGGGTTGTAATCCTAACGATCTTAGTTATGTCTAAAACGATTATTATTTTTCGTAAAGCAAAAAATTTTCCTTTTTATATAACCAAATATTCATATACGCAAAATGCAATTTTAAGCAATATTTATCCAGCTGTAATCCGCGTGGGCTGCTCTGTATTTATAGTTTCCGCAGTTGCGTGCGGTGTAGTATGGTTTTGATTGTGTTGAATTTTTCCTCCTCAATAGCGGAGGATGAATGAAGGGGCGTGTTCTTTTAAATACTTATCAAAAGGACTATGTATAAAGCATCGTGTTAAAATTAAATTGTTTCTTTTCGAGAGGAAAGTATATCGAATTTCTCTCCTTTGTAGGGAGGTGTTTTATTGAAGTGTATTTTGTGTGATAAGGTAAGGAACAGCAACTTTTTTATCATGAGAATGGGCTATCTTAGACATAATGTAGGAATAGGAATGAAAATAGTCTGTGAAAATCTAAACTCAAGACTTTAGTTAAGTTAAAATAACAGTGTACAGTGGAATTAGATTATTGTGGTCAGTTAAGGATATAATCGTGGATAAAACAAAAGCTCTCGATGCTGCTCTCTCACAAATTGAACG
>NZ_JBHIMP010000338.1:0-742 GCF_042194175.1 Bartonella sp. MR168JLCBS
GATGAGAATGCAACGCTTGTTAATGTTTCTGACCTTTTGCGGGGTGGAAATACGGGAATGCAACGAAATACACGAGCGAGTAACACTGTTATTCTGGGTGATGGTGCATCTGCAAAGGGAGTGAGAGGTATCGCTATAGGCTATAACGCTCTGGCATCAAACAATGATGATGCTCTTGCTATAGGTTACATGTCTCAGGCTCTGGGAACAAGCAGTGTCGCAATAGGTTCCGAACATAATCCAGGGAACGGTCCGGACGATCGTACAACAGCGAAGGGTCGTTATACAACGGCTGTGGGTGCTATTGCTAGGGCTTTGGGGGATGGTTCAACTGCTATTGGTCATCGTTCACAGGCAGTTAGTCAGAATAGCCTTGCTTTAGGATATTATTCGGAAGCACGGACAGATGGAGCTGTCGCTATAGGTGGCAGTTCTGTAGCCAATAGGGCTGCTGGTGTGTTTGGTTATACTTCTTTGTTGCAGGGTCCTGCAAAAAACACTGAGGCGCAATGGAAAAGTACGCTGGGCGCAGTGAGTGTTGGTGATTATAGTAAGGGTAAAACCAGACAAATTACAGGCGTAGCAGCTGGCTCTGAGCCTGCCGATGCAGTGAATGTTAGACAGTTAAGAGACTTAGAAGACGTTGTAAGACAAAACGGTTGGGGACTCTCTGCTGGCGGTGCAAATGCTACAACTGTTCTTATGGGTAGTGGAGTAGATTTTTCTGCTGGAAGTACAAATC
>NZ_JBHIMP010000339.1:0-742 GCF_042194175.1 Bartonella sp. MR168JLCBS
CTACAAACGGTTGCTCTTCTATAAATTGCGTAAAAAAGTAGAAATTTCACAACCATTCCAAGAACTTGTTACAATTTCTTGGAATAATGAATCAAATAACTTCAATTTTGATTCAAGTTTCATTGATAAGCGATTTCCACAAAAAGAAAAAATAGTACGAACCTATGGGGAAATACCTTTTTCTGCCCCAGATTATAATAAGAATTGGAATCGATTGCGTATCCGTTATGCAATTGCAGAAAGCGGTCAAGACTATGAGATAGGGAAAATCTTTCCCCATGACATTAATTATGATCAAATCAGTGGACTATCCTTTAACAAAGGTTGTTATATCGGACAAGAAATCGTTTCACGAATGCACCATCGACATACAGCGCGTCGCCGCGTTTTGATCGTTAAAAGCCAGCATGAATTAACCTCAAAGTCCACCGTCGAAGCAGGTACCAAAGTGCTTGGTCACTTGGGAACATGTGCTGCAAACGAAGCTTTAGCTTTAATGCGTATTGACCATGTTAAAGATGCTATGAACAACAATATCACATTTACAGTAGAAAATACCCCCGTCACAATAAGTATTGCTGAAAATATGAATTTTACCTTTCCTGAAAAAACTTTGGAAACTGACTAATGGCTAAAGCTGAATTATCACAAAATGGAGAAGCTCGTGCGTGGCAAAGAATGCTGTCTGGCCGGCGACTAGATCTCTTAAATCCTTCTCCTTTTGATGTCGAAATCGAAGATA
>NZ_JBHIMP010000340.1:0-742 GCF_042194175.1 Bartonella sp. MR168JLCBS
TTATATCCCGGAATTTTTTGATAATCAGATTCCTTAGCAACTTTATCACGTTTAGCAGAGGAAGTAAGCACAACATCTGCTCCCCAGGTTTCTTTTGCATATCCTAATCCGATAATCGCTTTCAAAGCTGGAATTGAGTTAAGATATTCATCTTTTTCAAGATCTTTTCCTTGCGAATAGGCAAGGGCAAAATTGCTATGAAAACCCTTATTAAGAGTTAAATGCGCTCTTGTTTCAATGCCAAAAATACGCACGCGTGAAAGATTTACATAATATCGACGTGCAAATCTAAACTCCTCGGATGGTCCTTTATCCACGGTAGTTATAAAATTTTTATATTGATTGATAAAGGCACTGAGTGAGCCACCGAAATTGACATTCCCATATTGTATGCCAATATCATATCCATTGCTCCCTTCTGACTTAAGGTCAGGATTTCCCTTCACATAATAAAGAGGGGGTTTGATGTAGGAGAGGTAGAGTTCTGAAACACGTGGTGCACGAAAAGCTTGTGCCCATTGAGCATAAAATGTTACTTGATCACGAAAATCCCACTCCATCCGTAATTTAGGAGAAAAACGCGAACCGCTTCTTTCTGAAGGGTATTTATTAGAAATGAGAGCTTTCTCATAGGAGGGTGTTTTTTGAGGAGTATGCTTATACCAATCATAACGAACTCCAGGCGTTACACGGAAACGATTATCAGCAAAACTAATTTCATTTTCGAAAGCAAAACCAAAAC
>NZ_JBHIMP010000037.1:0-321 GCF_042194175.1 Bartonella sp. MR168JLCBS
ACAAGTTGAGCATTTCGCCAAAAAGCAGGATTTCTTAAGTTGCACAAATCCAATCAAAAGTGTAAGATTTTTACATGAAAGCAAAAGCCTAAAGCAAAATTTTGCAACGGTTCTTCTTGGCTCTAAAACGTCAGAGTCACTTCAATTTTTTAAAGCAAAAGAAATAAACCACAGTGCAACTTACACGCAGTTTGCAAAGAGCAAAATCTTTCTTGCATGGTTTTATGGATGGTGTTCTTCAGGGCGAAAAAGTACTTATTGTGTTTCTGAAAGAAAGAGGAAATGAGCGCCCAAAAGTGGAAGAAAAATAATGTCTCCCGT
>NZ_JBHIMP010000037.1:331-2765 GCF_042194175.1 Bartonella sp. MR168JLCBS
GAGAGAGGCCCTCAAGTGCGAAGAGCAGATCCAAACCAGAAATTGCAAGTTCCCTAAAACGACCTCCCCATGAAAGAGTCATCTAAAACAGGATAGATTCCACTTGCTTGATAGCATAAGCCGCCACAAGAAGACTAAACTCTGTTTTTCAATTTGTTTCCGCATAACAGATTGCGATTTTATTTTGACCACAAATTATCGAGAGCTTTTCCCCTTTTTCCAGAAAAATGATGCAAAAAAACTCTCTGAGCAGATTGGCATCGTTTGCGAGAAAACGCGCTTTGCGCAAAAAGCTCTTCAAGCTTCTTCATTGCCTGATTGTTCTTTTCCCCTGACAAAAATGAACATGCAGCGAAGTGCTTTTGATGATTTTGTTTAACTTTCCGATGGGAGAGAAGCCTGTCATTGCCGCGTTGAGACTCTCAAATAGAAGAAAAAAGCTTTCATTTTAAAAGATCAAGATAAAGTTTCAAATGCTTTCAAGCTTCTAACAATTCTGACAAATTTTGAAGATGCACAGTATAAGCCGGATTTTTGATCCTTTGTTGAAAAACAGAGAGTTCTATTGAAAACAGGGGGGTCTGGCTTAGAAAGCCTTCTTACGAAAGCTTCTGAGGTTAAAAACATGACCTCATTTTCCTGCCTTTCCGGGTGAAAAGGAAGCGAATAAACAAAACATTGCTTTAGCTAACCATTTAGCCAGAATACGAAAACAATATTTCATGCTCCCTCTTAACACGGAGATGAATATTATGAAACCACAAAATTCAAACAGCACCCCTCATCATTCATTCAGCACACAAAACAGCGATATCGAAAATGAATCTTTAGAAAGTCTTCTTGCACGTTTAGAGAATGAAGACTCGGAAAAAGTAGAAAATGAAGATATCTCTGTCAATCATGAAAAATTAAAAGGTATTATTACAGACTTGGAGAGCGATCTGGCCAGTGGCAAATGGATCAATACCTTTTATGCCAACATAGATCTTAGAATGATGCCCGCCCTGGTAAAACAGGCGAACACTAAATATCCAGAAATGAATCTTAAACTCGCTCTGACACCTCAAGAGCTTGTCTTGTCCATAAAAGAAACAATCAACAGCGGAGTTCAATCTTCCAGATTTATAGTAAACCTCGGGGGAAGCAGAATCCATTTTGCAGTCATCGATCATCAAACCGTTGCCGACAAGACATCCTTGCTCTTGCTTGAACCTACATCCTTCGAGAATGGAAGCGCAGCGATGATGGGGTTGAGGACGAAAAAAGCTCTTCAAGATTCTGACCTGTCTCATTATTCCTTTTCCATGGCAGAAATGAATATCCAACGAAGCACTTCTGAATGTGGAATTTTTAGTTTGGCTCTGGCTAAAAAACTTTATCTTGAATCTGACAAATTAAAAAAAATGCACACAGATAATGTTAACGGTGTTTTGTCTGATCCAGAGAGTGCTTATTTATCTTCTGATAAATTGGATCAATATCTTCCAATCACTTTATATAAACACACGCAAAGTACAAAACGTCTCAAGCAATATGTAAAAGCAAATCCGGGAAGTGAACATAAAAGCATTAACAAAAAGGAGGAAACTCTTTTTGAGAGATTTGAGAAGAACTTAACTTTAAAAGAGGACAAAGCTTTCTCTGTTTCGACACATAAAAAGAGGATTTCTGAATATAAATCTCTGCTTAAATTATGATATAATTTTTTTAACATTGTTGGCCAAGATGCATAGGAATTGGCCAAGGTGCATAGGAGTTGGCCAAGGGGCGTGGGAGTTGGCCAAGGTGCATAGGGGTTAGCCAAGGGGCGTGGGAGTTGGCCAAAGTGCGTGGGAAGGTAGGCCTTTGTATGAGCGATTGGTTTTAGCCAATTTATGGAGATTAGTCGATTCATTTGCTTTTTCGAGCAGCGGGCATATGAAAGCAAAACAGCTGTGCCGTCAGAAAGGCGTACCTTAGAACTGTGTGAAGCGTTTCAGGGCTTTTTGCGGCGACAAGAGAGATCTCTCCCAACAGGAAAAATACTTAATGCTTTTGCAAGAGTATAAGCGGGAGCGTGTATTTTTTTAAAGACTCTTCGTGTCGAGTTCTTCAAGGATGATCATTTTTCCTCTTAAAACACCTGTGCATTCTCTCAAATGCCTCCGCATTCATGATCATAAGAAATTTGAACCTGACAGGCAGCGTTAGAATATGCTTTCCAACAACTCGGAAGTTGTTTAAACAACGCTAAACTTAGTCATTAATAAGCTGAGAATATTGTCCCTGGCGATTGCCTTTCTAATGGCTCTGCCGCTCTAAGATCTCTCAGGAATTTCTTAAGAGAGAGTACAAAATCTTTGAGATCAACAGCTTTTCTACTCAAAGAATGCGTAAGAGCCTTTTTTAAGAATCCAGTATTTTTAACAATTTGCACACCCTTTGTTTTTCGCTA
>NZ_JBHIMP010000341.1:0-741 GCF_042194175.1 Bartonella sp. MR168JLCBS
CGCTCAAAAATGCGTTCAATATTCTCTGAACGAATACCAGGGCCATTGTCTTCAATGGTTAAGATGAGGGTTGAAGCATGACTCTTCATAGTTATATAAATTTTGCCATTATCATGGGGAATGAAGGAACGTGCATTTTCAATGAGATTGGAAATAACTTGCCCCAAACGGAGTTCATGTCCCAACACAAGGTAGGCTTTTCCATAAGGACGTGGGACAATATTGAGGCTGATATCAATGGATTGCGTGTTACGGTATACTTCATGAGCAGCATGAACAAGACTTTCCAAAAGCCGTGTCATATCAACGATCTGCGCGGTTTCACGAGCAAGCTCAGCATCGAGTCGTGAGGCATCAGAAATATCAGTAATCAAACGGTCAAGACGACGCACATCATGTTGAATAATTTCAAGTAATTGTTCTTGTGCTTCTTCATTTTTAGCCAGAGGAAGGGTTTCAACAGCACTACGCAGTGAGGTAAGCGGATTTTTTAATTCATGACTTACATCAGCAGCAAAACGTTCAATGGCTTCAATACGCATATAAAGAGCATTGGTCATATCACGAATAGAAGTCGAAAGATGACCAATTTCATCTTCGCGCATTGAGAAATCAGGAATTTCCACGCGTTTATTGTTGCCATTGCGCACACGGTTGGCAGAGGCGGACAATTTGCTTAATGGATGAGCAATCGTATGGGCTAAAAATAAGGAAAGTACCAAAAGCACGCTCCCGACGACA
>NZ_JBHIMP010000342.1:0-741 GCF_042194175.1 Bartonella sp. MR168JLCBS
CCATCATAATAGCCAGACGAGAAATCATCCACCGATAGCTCATTGAATAGCGATCACCCTCGGGCAACTGCATGACCATGCCCAAAGCTCTTCCCCTTGGCACGATTGTTGCTTTGTGGACAGGATCGGCGACAGGCACATTGAGAGCTACGATAGCATGTCCTGCTTCGTGATATGCGGTGAGTTCTTTTTCTTCTTGTGTCATAGCGGTTGAACGACGTTCAGCCCCCATCATCACTTTGTCTTTCGCATCTTCGAACTCTTGCATAGTCACAACTCTTTTATTGCGGCTAGCAGCCATGAGAGCAGCTTCATTAACAAGATTCATCAGGTCAGCACCGGAAAATCCTGGCGTTCCTCTTGCCAAAATTTTCAAATCAACATTTGGGGCTAAAGGTACGTTGCGCACATGCACTTTCAAAATTTGTTCACGGCCGGAAATATCCGGGTTTGGCACGACGACTTGCCGATCAAAGCGGCCTGGTCTTAACAAGGCAGGGTCGAGCACATCGGGACGGTTTGTTGCAGCAATGAGAATGATACTTTCATTGGGCTCAAACCCATCCATTTCGACAAGCAACTGATTTAACGTCTGCTCACGTTCATCGTTGCCCCCACCCAATCCGGCACCCCGATGGCGTCCGACAGCATCGATTTCATCGATAAAAATAATACAGGGTGCATTTTTTTTAGCTTGTTCAAACATATCCCGCACACGGCTTGCACCCACACCGACGAACA
>NZ_JBHIMP010000343.1:0-741 GCF_042194175.1 Bartonella sp. MR168JLCBS
CACCACTCTTTGTTGGTGCAGAATTCAAAAACTTGAAGAAGATGGTGTTATTGAACGTCGTTTTGCTGTTCTTTCTCCAGAAAAAGTAAATGCATATGTCACTGTTTTTGTTTCTATTTGTTTGAACACACATAGCCACGAATGGCTTAAATGCTTTTCAAAAATTGTTCAAAAATTTCGTGAAGTGATCGAATTTTATCGGATAAGTGGAGATATTGACTATTTATTACGTGTCATTGTTCCCAATATTGAGGTTTATGATTTTTTTTACAAAAGATTAATTGCTAAAAAGTTGATATACGTGACGTTTCATCTTCTTTCGCGATGGAACAGATTAAATGCACAACGAAACTATCACTTAACGATATAAAACTGCACGAAAAAACAAGTGAACAAAATTCTTAAAGATTTTTTTTAATCTTTATAATCACGCTGTCATTTTTTTAACGATCAAGTCTTCTTATTTGAATACTGTCATTTGTGGCATGTGTTAAAACAGCAACCTTAACAATACCAGCCGTGCCGGTCCTTTGGCCAAGATTTATCCTCAGATCTAGGAGCGGTTCTTTGTTAATTTTTTCTAAAAGATTGCGGTGTGCTGGCTCCGAGGACCTTTGTCCAATAAGTTTACGATCAAGAACTCTTGGATTCATTTATAAAGTATTGCTGCTGCTGTTGCCACAAAACCATCCAAAATAATCAGATTCTCGCAACTAAGTGGCAGCTACCATAGCGGCAATT
>NZ_JBHIMP010000344.1:0-739 GCF_042194175.1 Bartonella sp. MR168JLCBS
TAGAAAGAAGAAACATCGTTTACACGCTCTTTAAACGGTTTACTATGATCAAAAAGCATGGCAACCGCATGACGTAGTGCATGAATATCTTTACGTTCAAGACCTGCACGTTTCATACCAATAATATTTAATCCTGCAAGTTTTGCCTGCACACCAACAGCTGTTCCATAAGGAATCAGATCGCCAACCAATGCAGAGACACCACCGATAAATGCATGATGTCCAATACGGACAAATTGATGAACAGCAGAACCACCACCAATAATAACATAATCACCAACGGTAACATGACCAGCAATCATTGCATTATTTGCAAATGTTACATGACTTCCTACACGGCAATCGTGAGCGACATGGGCATAACAAAAAAATTGGCAATTATCACCAACAATCGTCATTCCCACACTCGAATCAGACCCTCTATGCATTGTTACACCTTCGCGAATCGTACAGTTTTTACCAATAGAAAGAGTTGTATAACCTCCCTTATGTTTATTATTTTGTGGATCTGTACCCAAAACTGCATGCGAAAATACTTTACTCTTAGCTCCTAACGTTGTCTTTCCCATTATCACAACATGATTCATCAAACTGCATCCATCATCAATAACAGCCTCTGGACCAATATGACAAAACGGTCCAATGAATACATTTTCACCAAGCTGTGCTCCCTTCTCCACAAGAGCAGTTGGATGGATTTTCGTACCCGACATTTTTAAATTCCTATGATATCGTTTAC
>NZ_JBHIMP010000345.1:0-737 GCF_042194175.1 Bartonella sp. MR168JLCBS
ATGAAGAATGGTTTATGCCTTGTTTCGGGTGATTGATTTGATTTTCAATATTTATATTGATATTTTAATCGCAAATGTAATTTTTTCTTGGCTTTATGCATTCAACATTATAAATACACGCAATCGTTTCGTTTTTTTTGTAGGGCGTTTTTTGTACCGCGTTACAGAGCCAGTTTTAGGTCCTATCCGGCGGTTTTTACCAAATTTGGGAGCGATTGATATTTCACCTATTGTAGTGTTCCTGATTATTTATTTTATTCGTAATTTTATGTGGTACGCTTATGCGGGTATGTATTTCTAAAAATACTACATTAGGTGAACGAAAATGTTTCATCAAGTTGATACGAATGGCATAATTCTGTTTGTATACCTTATTCCCAAGGCTTCAGTTGACAAAATAATAGGAGTTGAATGCAGGGATGATGGAAAGCAGCGTTTGGTTATACGTCTTCGCACTCTTCCTGAAAATGGAAAAGCAAATAAAGCACTTATTAAATTTTTGGCAAAGCAATGGAAAATTCCATCTTCTTATATTTCTCTTAAAAGTGGTGAGACATCGCGCTACAAGCAGCTTTATTTTTCAGGATATTTACAAGAGGTAGGAGAGATATTACAATCCTTATATACCTCTACGCACAAAAATGAAAGCCTGCTCAAAAAACAGGCTTGATTTTTCTGAAAGAGTTATATTTCTTTATTGCGTTCAATAGCTTGCTTAATCAATTGATGTGCAAAAC
>NZ_JBHIMP010000346.1:0-233 GCF_042194175.1 Bartonella sp. MR168JLCBS
CTGTTTGAGCAGAAAAGACAGGGATGTAGCTTTGCTTCTTAATCCTTCTGTAAGTATATGTAAAACATAACCTTTATCAGCAATAACTTGTGTATTTTCATCCCCTTTAATAAGTTGAAATGCTTGAGTCATAATATTTTAATTTCATGGAGTGAGAAGAAAACAAAAAGATCAGCCCAAAGCATCATCTTACCAACATAATGACTCTTCGGAATCAAATCTTGCTTTGCTTC
>NZ_JBHIMP010000346.1:331-736 GCF_042194175.1 Bartonella sp. MR168JLCBS
CACCATCACAGTCTATAGTCCTTGATAAGCTCTTCTCAAACTTTATGCCAGCTGCCTTTCTGAAATCAAGATTCATAACGTTTAGGAATCAATTTCTTGAGAAAAGAAAAGGTTTTCGCTATTTTAAAATAACATGAGCTCTTTCAAAAAAGGATATGTAATATTTTCACTTTTCAAGTGTATACCAAAAACTCATCCTCAATAAACGATAAATTCTTTGCCAATCTTTTGGTTACTTGATGTCATACTTCTCTGTGATAACTTTCCTGTCCTTGACAGATGGAAAACGTATCTTTTCTCTTAAATCTTAACTTAAGATACAATAATTGGTAAATATGGATGTTTTACTCGTAAAAAGAAATATATTTCTAATAAAGGATTCTAAAAAGGGTGCTGGTATGGAGT
>NZ_JBHIMP010000347.1:0-736 GCF_042194175.1 Bartonella sp. MR168JLCBS
AATCCCAATAAATGCGGTTGTTATTATCAAGACGGAGATTATAACTCATTTCACCGGTCGTTTCTTCAGAAAAAAGCAAATCTAACCTCGCTGTAATCGGTGCACATTCAAAAAGAATGCCCATTTCCGTATTCAACGCAGCTGACCGAGGATCAAAATTTAAAGATCCAATAAAAGCAGTTTTACGATCAACCAAAAAAGCTTTAGTATGTAAACTGGCCTTACTTGATCGAAACAATCGCAACCCATGCATGTTTCCATCCGGCTTTAACTCATAGAGCTTAACACCACTTTTCAAAAGCGCTTTACGGTATGGTACATAACCACCATGCACGAGTGCCACATCGGTAGCTGCTAAGGAATTTGTAAGAATTTTAACATCAACACCTTTTGAAACTAAATTTCTAAAACTCTGCGTACCGACCTTACCAGGAACAAAATAAGGTGATGTAATTTGAACAGTTTTTTGGGCATCTCCAATAACCTGTGAAAGTGCTTTCATAAGCCAATTTCCAGCTTTTTTGCGCAATGCTTTCTCCGGAGGATCAGAAAGAACAACAACTTTATCTGCTAAAAATAATCGCTTTCCTGTTTGAATAAAACAGTCAAAATTAATATGCTCCTTAACATAATCCAGATAAACCTTTGCAACCTTGGAATCACGAAATTTTCGTAATTTCTCCTTCCAATAACCAAGGTCGCTTGTACTTTTAGGAACAACCAAAGTATGAATTGG
>NZ_JBHIMP010000348.1:0-736 GCF_042194175.1 Bartonella sp. MR168JLCBS
AAATCATCGTTAGAACAATTTAATGCTGCGAGCATTTTTTTAAATACAGCACTGTTGCGGTCAGCGAGTTGCTTAGGTGTAATACCCAACGCTGCTGCTGTTTGTTGCATCTTTAAACCATGTTCATCCGTACCAGATAGAAAAAATACATTTTTTCCATCTAATCGTTGAAAACGGGCCAAAGCATCGCTTGCAATCGCACTATAGGCATGTCCAATATGTGGAGTGCTATTAGGATAAAAAATCGGAGTTGTTATATAATATGTGTCACGCATGTCATACTCATTGTGAAACGCAATAAAAGATAAATGACATAACGCCTGTTAATCAGATTGTCACGGAAAAATCTTACTCTCATGAATGATCTTATGAACTCTAAAAAGCAAGTTGATAATGAATTGCTTTTTATCAAGATTAAATGATTGCATTTCCTCTACTTCTTGATGAATCTCTTGCCAGATTTGTGCATATTTTTTTGAGAGAGCTAAATTCCCTTTTTCGGCTAGCATGATAGCTTTTTTTTGAATTTTATCAAGAGTTTCATCACAAAATTGTTGAAATTGGATAACTGAAGAAAGAGACGAAAGTGTTTGTGCAAGAGTGTGTACGATAGCTGGGTTGCAAACAGATTGCTCCAAGAGCGTATCAATGTTTTTCACAATTTCAAGTCCGCCATGGTGAATAAGTAAGGCTGCCTTTCGAGGACTTCCTTTCGATCTTTGTACAATCATTTTAA
>NZ_JBHIMP010000349.1:0-734 GCF_042194175.1 Bartonella sp. MR168JLCBS
GTGTTGGTCAAATAAAACCAATCGTAGAGGAAGCTAGGGGTCCACAAGTCTATTTGATTGATTGGCGGACGCGCAATGAGGCTTTTTTTTCAGCTTTACAGATTGAACGGAATGTTATGTTTTTTATTCTTTCTCTCATTGTTCTTGTTGCTGCTTTGAATATTGTTTCAGGACTGATTATGCTTGTAAAAGATAAAAGTCATGATATCGCAATTTTGCGCACGATGGGCGCACAAAAAAGTACGATTTTGCGTATATTTATAGTCACTGGGATGATGATTGGATTGGTTGGAACAGTATTGGGGTTAATTTTTGGTGTCATAGCAACTGTGAATATCAATCATATTCAAGATTTTGTATCTTGGCTATTTAATGTCGATGTTTTTAATCCGCAACTTTATTTTTTAACAAAATTACCTGCCCAACTTGATTGGAGACAAACAGTTATGGTTGCTGGAATGGCTCTATTTTTGTCATTCCTTGCTGCTCTCATTCCGGCATGGCGAGCTGCTAAGCTGGATCCCGTACAAGCTTTGAGGTATGAATAATGGCGGCTATTTTAGAGCTTGTAGAGATCGAACGACATTTTTTTGAGAGTCATAAACCTCTCATTATTTTAGATAAAGCGAATTTTATTCTTAATCCTGGTGAACTTGTAGCCCTTGTGGCACCTTCTGGTGCTGGAAAATCAACACTTCTTCATATTGCTGGATTATTGGAAAAACCAACTGCTG
>NZ_JBHIMP010000038.1:0-2669 GCF_042194175.1 Bartonella sp. MR168JLCBS
TTTTGATTAACTTCACTTTCCACCTCCAGACGTGTTGTGGCTGCTTTTAAAGCTTTTTCCGTTTGCTTTTGCTGTTCACTCTTTTTACCAAGGGTAAAAGCTCTTGCTAAAATCATAAAAAAAGCGGCTAAAGCCGCGCCTGTTAGCATCAGATTTCTTTTCATCCATAAGATCATAGGCGGTGCTCCTGAAAGCGTTTAGCAACAAAGAAAATGCCCGCACATGCGGCTAAAATCATAATGGTTGCCAAAGCCCATTGGATGGGTCCATTTCCTGCTAACAAGCCGCCAAGACCTGAGAAAGAGCCAATAATCGGTGCAAGAGCTTCTGCTTTGAAAACCCCCGTTGGTGCTTGCGTTTCTACTGTTTGATAATTGGAGGAAACATAAGCCCCTTTTGCCCATAAGCCTGTTTCTGCCGCACGCCGGTGTGCTAGACCTTCAAGACGCTTCCCGCCTGCTTTGGTCCATTTCTGTAGCTCGGCAGGGACAGCTTCATATTCACCTTGATTGAGTTTTTTTAACAGTGTCGAGTTACAAAAGGCTCCTGTTCCTACATTATAGCAAAATGACACTAACGCCGCGAATTGTTCATCTGTTAATGAAACTGTAACAGCGCGTTCAACGACATTTTCAAATTGTCTTAAATCTTGGCAAAGAAGTTCTTCTGCTTGCTTTTCAGTGATTGTCATGCCTTCGTAAATAAAAGGCTTTCCAGCACTGTTTGTATGTCCATAACCTATTGTCCACACCCCAATGGCATCTTTATAGGCGTTCAAACGCAAACCTTCCCATTGTTTAATAAGTGCTAGTCCTTCTGATGATATTTTTCGCATATGATTCTCCATAAAAAAAGCTCCGCAAAAAGCAGAGCTGGATTAAAAAATTGACATCTTTCTCATTCGGAAAGATAGCTTGGTTAAGCTTCATGTCGCTTTTTCATTGGAATAAAAGAAGATTTTTTCTCAACTTTTAATTTCTCTCTTGACAAATATTCGTTTATAAACGAATATACATCATGTTTGAAATACGTCACTACCTTACTTCTGATGGCAAAGACTTGATAGCTGATTGGCTGCGAAAGCTCCGTGATATACAGGCTAAAACTGCAATTATTCGCCGCCTTAATCGTTTAGAGCAGGGAAACTTTGGCGATTTCAAGCCGCTTCGTGAGGGTGTTCATGAATTGCGTATTAATGTTGGTCCTGGCTACCGAGTTTATTATGTCCAATCTGGAAAGACCGTATTGTTGCTATTATGCGGTGGCAGCAAAAAAACACAAGAGACTGATATCACTCGTGCATGTGCTTGCTGGCGTGATTGGCAAAACCGTGAAGATTAAAGGAGTGCAAAAATGAAAGACCGTAACCATGATGATGCAATGGCAGAAATATTCCGTGATGATCCTGAGTTGGCAGCAGCTACCCTTGATGCAATCCTAGCAGATGGTGATCAGGGTGAGCTGCTTGTAACTCTACGCCAAATGGCCAAAGCTTATGGTGGTGTTCAAGCTGTAGCTAAAGCAGCCAACTTGAACCCAACACAACTTTACCGTACACTTTCAGAAAAAGGTAATCCAGAGTTCCGCAGCTTGAATGCTTTACTGCGTACCATGGGGTTTCGTTTGGCTGTACAGCCTCTTGAACGACCAGTTCCACACGTGTAACTTTAGTTCCACTCCCCACCTTTAAAGATGGGGAAGGGAGGTATTTAAGCAATCATTTTTAATGAGGGGCTCTACATCTAGTTTATAACCTATCATGTATCTTCCTCATCCATATGGATGACGCCTTCGCCTTCGTCACATGCGTTTGGTGGGGCGTTTGGATCAAGGGTATCATCCTTGTCTGGTGTTGTGTTTGCAACGTTTCCAGCCGCATCTTCTTGCGCTTTATCAAAAAGTTCGCACTCTATTTTTGTGGTGTAACCACCCGTTTTATCAAGTTTGTGCTTAACGCTCTTGATGCGCTATTCTGCTGGAATATAGGGGCGGAAAGGGGGATCTTGAACAAGCTTTGCTTCTGCTTGCACAAAGGGATCACCACCGATATCACATGAGAAAGAAGACTTACCGCGTGATGATTTATTGCGATAAGCAGCAATGGCCGCAACAGCCTCTGATTGGTTATGGTAGGTGTATTTGAGTTCATGGAACGGTGGGTTACCAACTTTGACTTCTTTTTTTTCACCACTGCGGATATCATGATAGGTTGCAAGAACACCGCCTTTTTTCTCTTTGTCTTCCTCTTCTTTCTCAGGTGTTGTTTCTGCTTTTTCCGATTCAGATGATGATGGTGCTGTTCTGTCATTGTCATCCATATGGATAAAGTTTTCATCATCATCAATCTCTTCTGGTTCTCGTGCATCAGCAGCGGCTTTTTGGTCGTCTCCCACATCCGTTTCTAAGCCATTGGCTGCACCTGCTTCATCCCGCGCACTGTATTTAAAATCCCAAGAGGTGCAATGTTTCTCATGAATAACAACAATAGGGAGTGTTTCACCGGTAATGGCTTTGCCTTCACCCCGTTTGGCAAGCACAAGTTTGCCATCAACGGGCTTTGCTACCGCATCATATTCTTCTGCAAGGCGTGTAGCAAAAGCCATATCGCTTTCAGCTGTTTGGTCAATGTGACGCACAACGATTTTTGCAAGAGAAGGATCAACCTTTGG
>NZ_JBHIMP010000350.1:0-665 GCF_042194175.1 Bartonella sp. MR168JLCBS
TGTGAGGAGTGATATTACCTTTCTTTGTCCTCACTTCTTCCTGTGTGGGAAACTATAGATTGTATTGTGGGCTATTATAGAAAGAGAAAGGACAGCATGAGAGGGAAATGTTGCAAAAAGCAGGGCCAAGATTTGACCCTGAAGTGCTTTGCTGTGGTCAATAACCTTGAGCTAAGCTTTGTGTTTTCTTCTTAAGAACAGGGGACTGGAATGCAGTTATCCAAGCAGCTTGTTTGTTGATAGAGGGGAAAATACACCAGTTGTTAGGGAGATGATAGAAGTTATGTTCAGATGCATGAACAGAAGCGATGAGGAAACAAAATGCATCCTTGTTCTTTCTTCTCATCCAAACTGGAAAATAGCACAACACAACGATGGTGAACATTTTTATAAAGAATGCTCCTTTGTTGAAGCATCCTTTAATAAACGTGACCGCTTCAGACCTATCGCCTCTTTGATAAAAACTTCTCCTTTTATGGGATTGCTCATCTCTGATGCAATCGTCCTATGCTCCTAAAAAGTGAGGGGCAAAAAACTAGGAATAGATATACATATCTGCTTCCATTTTTTTCCAAATCTTTGATGAAGATTAACGAATCTTATCCACTAGACCAATCTTTAAGTCTAGCTTAGATATTGCAATGGCGTGGATCAATTTTTCTTAA
>NZ_JBHIMP010000351.1:0-734 GCF_042194175.1 Bartonella sp. MR168JLCBS
TCTTCTGATAAAACGCTTAATTTTATTCCTAGCCGATCAAGGTGAAGGCGTGCAACTTTTTCATCAAGACGTTTGGGCAAAACAGTTACTTCATTTTTGTAATGTTCTGCACGGGTAAAGAGTTCAATTTGCGCTAAGACTTGATTGGTAAAGGAAGCTGACATGACAAAAGAAGGGTGACCTGTCGCATTACCCAGGTTTAGCAAACGCCCCTCAGAAAGCAAAATTATACGTTTTCCATCGGGAAAGGTAACTATATCGACTTGTGGTTTAATATTTGTCCATGGCAAGTTTCTAAGGGCTGATACTTGGATTTCATTATCAAAGTGGCCAATGTTTCCAAGAATACACATATCTTTGACTTGTTGCATATGGTCTAAGCGGACAACATCTTTATTGCCAGTTGTTGTGATGATAATATCAGCACTAGAGGCTGCGTCATCTAAAGTAACGACTTCGTAACCGTCCATTGCCGCTTGAAGAGCACAAATTGGGTCGATTTCTGTTATTTTGACACGTGCTCCTGCACCTGACAAAGACGCTGCTGAACCTTTACCCACATCGCCATAACCACAGACGATAGCCGTTTTTCCAGCTATCATCACGTCTGTCCCACGTCGGATACCATCTACCAATGATTCTTTACAGCCATATTTATTATCAAATTTTGATTTAGTGACACTATCATTGACATTAATGGCAGGAAAAGGCAAAAGCCCTTCCTTTTGTAATTG
>NZ_JBHIMP010000352.1:0-733 GCF_042194175.1 Bartonella sp. MR168JLCBS
TTTGATCTGCAAGGGCACACGATAAATGCTTATTTTTCAGCAAGCCTTTTACATGAAGATCTTCGAGACAAAATGTACCAAAACGCTGAATTAAATCTGTTGTAACCTTATGCAAATGATCTGTTCTGATATTACTTATCCGTGCATGAAGCTTAGCGAGTTTTTGTTTCTCCTTATAACGATTGCTCGAGCCTTTTTGCTTACGGCTTAGCCTTCGTGATAAGTGCCGTAAACGATTTAGCAAAGCCTTATAAGGTTTAACGCCTCCTATGGTTTCTCCTGTCGAAAGCGTTGCAAGTGCATTGATGCCCAAATCAAGACCAACAATAGCTTGGTTCTCGCTCAGTGACTCTTGATTATCTGTTTCAACGCTAAGACTTACAAACCACCGATCCGCTTTACGGCTAATGGTTGCTGACAAGCTCTTTCCTTGAAATCGCAACTGTTCTCGCAGACGAACCCAACCAAGCTTGGGAATTCTTATCTTGAAACCTTGCAACTGTATTTGATCATTGGTCAAAGTAAAACGATCGTGCACTCCTTTCTTTCTAAAAGTGGGATATCGGCTTCTCCCTGAAAAGAAATTCTTAAAAGCCACACCCAATTGAATAATTGCCATTTGTGGAGCATTTTTAGTAACTTCCATCATCCATGGAAATTGTTCTCGTTTTAGAGAATTGAATTGTCTACGTAGCGCATAGTCATTAGGCTTTTGTAAATTATTATCTTTCTT
>NZ_JBHIMP010000353.1:0-403 GCF_042194175.1 Bartonella sp. MR168JLCBS
TCGCATGGCAAGACCTATCTTACTTTCCAAAAAACGCTAAATCAAAAATACCACAACCAATAATACAGAACCAATAAAAAGAGGACGCACAAAAATATCAGACAAACACAATATGCCATAAAAAGGTGTTAAAGTAGTATTAACAAGCGCCAAATTAACATTAGCCCCTCCCATAATCCCCATAATACGAAGATTAACCGTATCAGAGTGCCGACATTGTTAAAATTGAAGCCAAAAATTTAAAATACCAAACCACAAATTCAGCAAAGCTGTTAACAAACCTGCCACCATAGCTGCAAAAAAAAGCACACATCATAGCCGTCCATGGATTGAAACCTAAAAGAATCAAAACACCACAAACACATGATCCAAGAAGAAACGAACCATCAACAGTTAAATCAGG
>NZ_JBHIMP010000353.1:468-733 GCF_042194175.1 Bartonella sp. MR168JLCBS
AAATGCAAATATTCCAAAGAGCACCAAATGAAAATTAACATGCTTTATCAGGTCCATATCATGTCAAGAAAAGCCTATTGAATAATCTTTGTTGCGCGTTCAATAACCGCTTGTGGAATAACAATATCAGCCTTTTTGGCTGCTTTCATATCAATTCGGATCATTATTAGCTGTTTGCACAACATCAATATCGCCAGGCTTTTCACCCTTTAGTATACGTACAACCAATTTCCCAGCATCAACTCAGAAATTTATGCCCTGCGTC
>NZ_JBHIMP010000354.1:0-732 GCF_042194175.1 Bartonella sp. MR168JLCBS
GTTTTATCAGTTGAGTATCGTATTTCCAATAACTACGTTTGATGAGAATACCCCAAAGCAAGAGTGTGTTAACCCACCCAGAGGTAATTTCAGCAATGACAATGCCCCGTGCTGACAAAATTGGAAAGAGGATTAAGGCTAGGCTGATATTGATAAAAACGCAAATACCTGTGAAAATCATTGGTGTTTTTGTATCTTCATGGGCAAAGAAATTAGGAATAAAGACTTTGATCAGTACAAAAGCTGGAAGTCCTAGCCCATAAAGCCCAAGTAATTGTGCAACATGGTGTGTTGATTCACTGGTAAATTGTCCACGCTCAAAAAGTAAACTGACAATTGGGTGAGAGAGCAGCAGAAAAGCCACGGATGCAGGTAAAGTTAACAACAGGGTCAATTCAATAGAGCGGTTTTGCAAATCGTGGGTTTCTTTGTGGTTTTTACTGCGGAGGGCTCTTGTTAATTCTGGTAAAAGAACGGTTGCAACGGCAATTGCTATCACACCGAGTGGTAATTGGTAAAGACGATCGGCATACATCAAAGAGGATACAGCACCCGATTGGCTGGAAGCAATGTTGGTATTGATTAATAAATTGATTTGCGTAATCCCTCCTGTGATAGCAGCAGGGAATGCCAATGTTAAAAGCTTGCGAAAATTGGGGCTAAGATGGGGACGGCGGAGGAAAATTTTCATTCCACTTTGACGCAGAGCAACCGCGATGAAGGCGAGGTGGA
>NZ_JBHIMP010000355.1:0-405 GCF_042194175.1 Bartonella sp. MR168JLCBS
TTGACCAAAAGGCTGAAGTTTCAGAAATTGGTTGGGTTTTGTCTGTGGGTGATGGTATCGCCCGCGTTTATGGTTTGGATAATATCCAAGCAGGTGAAATGGTTTCCTTTTCAAATGGCGTGCATGGTATGGCATTGAATTTGGAAATCGATAATGTCGGGGTTGTGATTTTCGGATCAGATCGTGATATCCGTGAAGGTGATTCCGTTAAACGACTTGGTGCTATTGTCGATGTTCCTGTGGGCCCAGCTTTGCTGGGGCGGGTTGTCGATGCACTCGGAAATCCTATAGATGGAAAGGGGCCTCTTAAGGCAACAGAGCGTCGTCGTGTCGATGTCAAAGCTCCGGGAATTATTCCACGTCAGTCAGTGCATGAGCCAATGCCAACAGGATTGAAAGCTATTG
>NZ_JBHIMP010000355.1:475-729 GCF_042194175.1 Bartonella sp. MR168JLCBS
CTCGATACGTTTTTAAATCAAAAGCCCTTCCATGAAAAAGGTGCTGGGAACGAGCAAGACAAAGTCTATTGTATTTATGTTGCCATTGGTCAAAAACGTTCAACGGTTGCGCAATTTGTTAAAGTTTTGGAAGAGCGTGGAGCTCTCGAGTATTCTATTATCGTAGCGGCTACGGCCTCTGATCCTGCTCCTATGCAATTTATCGCACCTCTTGCTGGTTGTGCAATGGGGGAATATTTCCGTGATAATGGGCA
>NZ_JBHIMP010000356.1:0-728 GCF_042194175.1 Bartonella sp. MR168JLCBS
TGTTTGATTCTAGAGTAAACATCTATCAAAGTCGACCATTAATTCTACTTGACGCAACAATGAAATACTTGCAAACTCGTTAGAAAAGAAGACTGTTTAAGTCGTTCTTTTCAATATATTTTAAGACGAGGACTTTTTTAAAACACAATTCTCATAGAAAATACAGGAGCATGATTATGATAAAAAAAACAGTTCCCAACGCCACTTTTCATACACGTGTACGGGATGAATCCATAGGTGGAAATAATCCTTATCGGTGGCAAGAGGTTAACAGTGATACGTACTTTAAAGGGAAGCGAGTTATTCTTTTTTCTCTTCCTGGAGCGTTCACTCCTACTTGTTCGACCTTTCAGCTCCCTGATTTTGAAAAGCTCTATGATGAATTTAAAAAAGTCGGTATTGATGAAATTTATTGTCTTTCCGTCAATGATGCTTTTGTCATGAACGCTTGGAAGAAAGCTCAAGGGATTGAAAACGTGAAATTGATTCCTGATGGCTCAGGTGAATTCACCCGCAAAATGGGAATGTTGGTTGCTAAAGACAATGTTGGTTTTGGAATGCGGTCATGGCGTTATGCTGCTGTTATCCATGATGGTGTCATTGAAAAATGGTTCAAAGAAGAAGGCTAGTCGGACAATTGCACAACAGATCCTTATTAGGAGATCTCCCCAAAATAAAATCTTTTTAAAATACTGAAAACGCGTTCCATAGCAAAATCGCTTGTTTAA
>NZ_JBHIMP010000357.1:0-728 GCF_042194175.1 Bartonella sp. MR168JLCBS
GGCTAAGGGCTGAAGGCTAATATTTTTAAGAGAGCGCATGCATTGATTCTCCTTATTTAGTAAACATCACTATTGAAGGAGGATACATTCTTTCAATAGCGTCTCAAGAATAACTGTTAATTCCTAATGAAGACAAAATATTTTTTATTTTTTTACCTACGGTTATTTTTTAGTCTCTGATCGTTTTCTCACCGACAGCCTTTGCGCACACATATGAAATCGCGCTTACACTTTGACATGCGTCATCCTGTTATGCATCACCTTCACGGCTTTTCTGAAGCGCGTTGAGTTTGGCAAAAACTTTATCAGCATCAAAATTCTTGTTGAGATCTTGTTTATGCTGAGCTTCATGGAAAGCAATATTTTCTGTAACCGATGCGGGGAGTAAAGATCTGTCAGCCTCGTTAGAGACGGTGTGATTTTTTGCAGCACGCTGGAGTTCAATATCCAAATCGATTTGCAAACACAAGCCAAGCCCTACAGGATCAAGAGGGACTAAATTAGCACTATTCCAATGGGTTCTGTGGCGAATTTGTTCAATGGTTGCTTTTGTTGTTCCAATCAACCTTGCAATCTGGGCATCTTTTAACTCAGGATGATTGATCACTAACCATAAGATACCATTTGGGCGATCTTGGCGTCGCGAAAGAGGGATATAGCGAGCACCTTTACGTTTTTTTTCGGGGATGTGGACTTTTGACTCGGAAATTTTCAAGCGAGCATTTTTG
>NZ_JBHIMP010000358.1:0-727 GCF_042194175.1 Bartonella sp. MR168JLCBS
ATAAGCTCCAACCCACGTGCCTCCTATTAAATATCCCAATAAAACGCTCTCTTCAGTAAATGCAAGCAACTAAGATTGCAATTCAAAAAACTAATCGATGAAAACAACATTTATTTTTATTCTTTTTTAGATTAAAAATCTAATGGTACTAAGCTTCAATCAATGCGAACAAACTCGTATAATATGTATCCAAGAATTAAGAGCTAACAATCTTTTTTAGCCAATGCCTTCCGAGAAGCATTGGCTTTAGTTTTAGTCATTTCTTCCATTTTAAACCCATATCCTTCTAAAAAATGTCTCATAATACAATTGTTAAGAGTATTGCCAACTCTTGCTTATTCCCCAGTCTGCTATAAAGTTCAAAACGGCCGTTAATACACCACACTGTTGAATTCATCCGGTAATTTTTTCAAAATAAGACATCCCCCTTGCAAATTTCCTGCTCATCAAAATTTATCAAAGCACGCTCTTATATTTTACGTAGAGCATTTCAGAGAATTTTAAACACCAGCAGGTAGAAACAGAGAAATTACACCTTTTGTTGAGCAATTTTCTGATCATACTATAAATTGATGACACACAAAGGAAGTTAATCGATAAAATCACCCAAATGGCATTTAAATCAAAAATGAAACAGATTTAAAAAATTTACAAATAATGCTAAATTGAAGAACTTTTCGATTTTTGTGAAAAAGCTTATAACTGCACCTATCGTTGAAAATCGATC
>NZ_JBHIMP010000359.1:0-727 GCF_042194175.1 Bartonella sp. MR168JLCBS
TATAAAGGAGAGGGACGTATGCAAGATCACTCTTTGCTTTTTCGGCGAAAAAATGTCCTATCCAATAAACGAGCAAACAAAAGGCAATCGCAGAAAAATTTTCAAAGTTACGTGTTTTTCGATATGAGCGGGCATCTCTTGCTGCTGCTAATGCAATTAATGAAAAAACAATTGAATAGAGCCATTCTGTAAGTCTGCGGTGAAATTCAGCTCTATATTGTAGTGGTCTGCGCTGATAGTAGGGATCCTTCGGATCAGGATTTAGCAAATAAGAAAGAGGTCTATCTTTTGGATAAATAGTGGGTGTTTTATCGTTGGGGATGAATTCACTTAGGCTAAAGGTATAAAAGCTGAATTGAACAATAGAAACACTGTCGTTTTGATGATTGATCCTTTCTATTTCACCATTATTGAGAACTAAAAAATTGCCGCTTTTATTGCTGACAATTGATGCTTTTGTTGCATAATAAAAAAAATCGATCTTAGGATCGCGCTGATCGGCAATGAAAAGACGCCCAAGGGTTCCATCTGGATTCCGTTCACCAATTTCTATATAAAGGTTATTGGCGAGTTTTTGGAAGCTACCTTCATTAATGAAAAGATTAATAAGATCAGAATGAGCATTTGCTAGCATTTGTCGCATATGAAAACGTGCTTGAGGAGCAACAAAATTGGCTATAAGAAAAGATGCACATGATGCAATAAGAGCGAGAAGAAGAATTGGTTT
>NZ_JBHIMP010000360.1:0-330 GCF_042194175.1 Bartonella sp. MR168JLCBS
TGGAAGAATGGTGCCATTAAGTGCAGGTGTTACAAGTGTATTATCTGCCATAATAAAGCAAACATTCATACCACCAAGCTCTTCAACCCATTTATGTTCAATCATATCAAGAAAAAGCACTTGGCTACAATTGTTTTCAGTTGCATTTTTTTGTGCAAGTAAGCTTACTGCATAGTTTCCACCACATTTCGCAGCACCGGTTCCCCCTGGACCAGCTCGGCTATGATCTGTTTCAATCCATACACTGATAGGTTTTTCTTCTCCTTTGAAATATGATTCAACAGGAGATGCTATGATACAGAAAAGATATTCTTCAGAAGGGCGAACTCC
>NZ_JBHIMP010000360.1:340-726 GCF_042194175.1 Bartonella sp. MR168JLCBS
AAATTTTGATTGCCAAACATGAATGGACGTATGTAGAGGCTAGCATTGGGATTTCCAGAAACCCACTTCTGATCAATTCTTACTAATTGATGAATGGCATCTAAAAAAATGTCCTTTGGTAATTCTGGCATGGCTAATCGTCTTGCCGACTCTATAAAACGTTGCGCATTGGCATCAGGGCGGAATAACAAAATGCGTCCATCTTTTGCGCGATAGGCTTTTAAACCTTCAAAAATCTCTTGCGCATAATGCAAAACGGTACTTGCTGGATTAATTTCTAGGGATTTGTATTGAGAGATGACAGCGTTATGCCAACCTTTATCTTTGGTCCATTTAATGATCCCCATGTGATCTGTAAAAAATCGGCCAAAACCAGGATTTTTTAG
>NZ_JBHIMP010000361.1:0-726 GCF_042194175.1 Bartonella sp. MR168JLCBS
AAATGGCCGGGATCGAGAAAAAATCTAAACCTTAAGAGATAGATGCCAACATGCAGTGAACGAAATGTAGCCAAAAGATGGAATAAACAATAAGTGCAAGAATCATCTCGATAGCGCGAACGTAGCCAAAGTTTTGAATAAAAATTCATTAAAAGGTGTCGATGCGCGTGTGACCGTAAAAATGACAGGAGTCGGCGTGATGCTGATACAGCGGCCGGCGGGACACACGACTCTCAGTTATTTCGCGCGTTGCCAACTTGACATAAAAAAAACGAAATGACGTTTGTCAGTCTCACTAAAACTGGCGAACGGTTGAACTGATTTGGCTAATTTTCGTTATTAAATATCCGTAGGAAAGTTTAGAAGGTGAGAAAACATGTCTAAATTGCCGGAAAATAGTAAAATAAACAATTGTGTTGTGTTCAACAGAGTGCGTTTAGAAATAAATGTAATTAATTTTCTTCGTGAACCGGACAGAAATTGGGCGACACAACCTGCCGAAGTACTAGAGTTATTAATTTAAAATTGTAAAGGAAGCTTCCTGTTGTATAATAGGAAAGAATGAAACAAACCGTATTTCAAACTTTTACCCCTAAGTAGCACATATGGGGCTCTGAACATTTTCCAGTCAGATATATTGTCTTTTACACTGGTCGAACAGCAAAGACTGTCTGACGCATTTGTAAACGCGTCGGATATAATTCATGAGGCCCTGGGTTCGATTTC
>NZ_JBHIMP010000362.1:0-724 GCF_042194175.1 Bartonella sp. MR168JLCBS
GACCATGCCGGTAATGAAGCCGATACATTTGAAGCAGAGTTTGATGATAGTGGCAATGATTTAGAGGTTCCACAAACGGGCAACGCTCTGCAGGTGATCTTTGGCTATGAGAACAGCATCAGTGCTTTTATGGGGCGTTTTGTTGTCGAATCGGTTGTAAGTTGTGGTGGCAGTGATGGAGAGATTTTGCGCCTTTGTGGCAAAAGTGCTTCGATGCGTAAAGAGCTTAAAGAACAGGTGAGTGAGCATTTTGATCACAAAACTGTTGGTGAGATTGTTGAGACACTGGCCAAACGCCATGGCTATCAAGCAAAGGTCAGTCCCCAGTTCACTCAACAAACTTTGCCTTATGTGATTCGCACAGATCAATCGGCTGTTGATTTTCTAACCCGCCTTGCCGACCGTATGCAGGCACGCTTTTTAATCAAGGACAATAAGTTTTTATTTTTAAGCGGTGACAATTTACCAGCACTCGACATCCATAAGCATGACTGTTCAAGTTGGGAATTCACGTTAGAGCCACGCACGCAATATGGCACCATTGAAGCTTCTTATTTTGATCGCTCAAAAGGGCAGCAATGCCAAGTCAAGCATCAGACAGGGGTTAGCGGTCCCGTGCGGCGTCTTCGCACTTGTTACACCAGCAAGGAAGAGGCTTTGGCTGCTGCTGCATCAGAATCAGACCGACTTTGTCGTGCTGTGGGCAGTGGTTCTTTGACCCTTG
>NZ_JBHIMP010000363.1:0-723 GCF_042194175.1 Bartonella sp. MR168JLCBS
GAACCACGATAAGCTCAGAGTAAAAAGAATTGCTACCATGAAAAAAGCTGTTGCCGGAAAAATAGGTTTATTAAAGCTTTTAAAAAATCCAATATTGTTTATGAGCCATTCACCCTTATAATTGGCAAGAAAAAAGATGACCAATGGACCCATTTCCAAGAGAAATTTAAATATTGGTGAAAGAGACGGTTTTTGATAACCGTCAATATTTTTCGAATCGAGATTATTAGATAAATTAGGTTCAGAAAAATGCTGATTCATGAGTGTCTTCCTGCAATCGTTTTGGCAAAGTCAGAGGCAGAAAAAGGCTGAAGATCCTCAATATCCTCTCCGATACCAATAAAATAAACGGGTAATTTATATTTTGCGGCGATGGCAACAAGAATTCCTCCCCGTGCAGTACAATCGAGTTATGAATATACCATAAACCCCGGCGATATCGCTGAAAAGCTCTACTTGCCTTAGCGCATTCTCCCCGGAACTTGCGTCAAGTGTTTGAAGTATTGTATGAGGTGCGTGGGGGTTATGTTTGCCTAAAACACGAATAATTTTTGCTAATTCATCCATCAGTTCTGTTTTATTTTGTAAACGCCCGGCTGTATCAATAATCAATACATCACTATTTGCTTTTTTTGCTTTTTCATAGGCATCAAACGCTAAGCTAGCAGCATCTGCACCTAATTTTGTTGAAACAACAGGAGCTCCTATGCGTTCACTCCAAAT
>NZ_JBHIMP010000364.1:0-720 GCF_042194175.1 Bartonella sp. MR168JLCBS
GCCTCTTCATCAGCAGCCAAACGTTCTTCACTATAAACATCACCTCTCAACAACAACGAGAGCATTCCTGAAGGCTTTGTTGAAATTACATCACGCAAACGGCTGCTTCTAAAAGCATTATTCCCTTTAAAAGTGATATTGCTAATCTTGGTCTTCCGGCCTTCAACAATATTAAAGACCACATTTACGCGCCCCTGTCCCAGGTTAATGGTTTGAACTGTAACAGCAACATTATTACGACCAACAGTTTTATAAGCCTCACAAATCACATTAACATCAGCCGAAAGCTTAGCAGAATTAAAAGACTCATTCGGTTTTAAAGAAATAAACCGCGTAAGATCTGAGTCTTTAAAAGATTTATTTCCCTGAAAGACTATCTGATTGACAACCTCATATTCTTTTACGAATACAACCAGCTTATCGCCTACTTGGTTTATTTTAACATCATAAAATAAACCTAATCCAAAAAGACGCTTTACCGCAAAATCGATATCACCACTGGAAAAACTTTTTCCAACTTTAATGCCTATATTGTCTCGAATTGCCTGAGCGCTTACAAATTTATTTCCGCGAACCTCAATAGAACGAACCACAGATGCTTGCACTTCTCCAACCATCGCAATTGACATAAAAGCGGTTGTTGGAGCAATCACCCCCATACCCAATACCAACGCAGCTGCTGCATTTAAAAACCTTGAATTCGTAGTCATTGGCTTTTTT
>NZ_JBHIMP010000365.1:0-719 GCF_042194175.1 Bartonella sp. MR168JLCBS
CGAATCCCTGGAATAAAGCCAGAATGCTTCTTTAACTGATCTGCTGTATCGTTTGGATTAAACACAATGGCGGTATAAAAAAAGCAAAAAAACGCCATCAAAATGGCATAGATAATCATATAAAGTGGCTGCCCATGACCAAGAGAATAAGAAACAGCCTGAACCCATTGCGGCATTTTATCAGAAAAATTATTAACAGTTGCAGGTAACAATAACAAAGATGAAGCAAAAATTGGTGGAATAACACCAGCGGTATTCAGTTTTAAAGGAAGATGTGACATATCACCTTGAAATATCTGGTTACCAACCTGACGTTTGGGATACTGAATAAGGATGCGCCGTTGTGCACGTTCTACAAAGACAATAACTGCGATAACAGAAATGGCAATAAGAACGATTATTGTTAACAAAAAAGTTGATAAATCAGCTTGGCTATGAGCAGTCAAAAGTTGAGCAAAAGTAGAAGGAAGATTAGCCACAATACCTGTAAAAATAATAAGAGAAACCCCATTACCAACACCGCGTGACGTGATTTGTTCGCCAAGCCACATTAAAAACATCGTCCCACCAACAAGTGTAATAACAGAAGAAATACGGAACATGAAACCGGGCTCTACAACAATTTTAAGCCCTATTCCTATACCCGTTTCAAGAGCAACCGCGATACCACATGCTTGCAAACCCGCCAGTACCACTGTTACGTAGCGAGTATACTGATT
>NZ_JBHIMP010000366.1:0-718 GCF_042194175.1 Bartonella sp. MR168JLCBS
GAACAGCAAAAGCAAACGGAAAAAGCTTTAAAAGCAGCCACAACACGTCTGGAGGTGGAAAGTGAAGTTAATCAAAAAAGTGATGCTGATGTGCGTGCTGCTCTCTCTGACTGGTTGCGCGACAAATAAATATGCTTCTTCTTGTGTTGGCTGGTTGCCAATTTATTTAGACAAGAAAGATCTGAACGCCATCAGTTCAAACTTAGCAAGAGAAATTTTAAAGCACAATAATCTAGGTGAACGCGTATGTGGGTGGAAACATGGCTAGAAAAAAAACACAAGACGATATAGAGCTTACAGAAGCAGAAAAAGAAATACTTCAAGAAATCATCATGACCTACAAAAGTGTAAAAGTGATGTCTCGTTATACGAAATGGATTGTACTCATTATACTCTTATTAGCGCTTGATTTTTCACGTATTATGGATGCATTAGTAAGTATTTTTACACAAAAACCAAATATCCGACTCTAAACATACTCTGAGACGCGCGAAATTCTTTAGAAAACGGATTCTTAATTTTGCTCGTCTCATGGAGGCGATAGAGAATGTCTTCGCCCATTTGAAGCAGTGGATTTCAAAGAATTCAAAAAATTATTAGAGAATGTTGGAGGAAAAAGATGAGCTTTGTAACGGTATGTTGGAAAATCCTATTCCCGAACTTTTGTTAACGCTCCCGAACCTTTAAAAAGATTACAAAGAATCAATACGTTATACAT
>NZ_JBHIMP010000367.1:0-717 GCF_042194175.1 Bartonella sp. MR168JLCBS
ATGCGACAGAATTTTCAATCATTCTTTCCGCATAACCGCCCATTTCTGTAATCTTTGCTTCCAAATATTTTAGTTCTGCATCATAAGAACGAACAGTATGTTTCATAGACATATTCTATACTCCTCAATTCATCTATCCAAAACGCCCCGTAATATAATCTTGTGTACGTTGCTCTTTTGGTGAGGTGAATATCATTTCAGTTGCACCAACTTCGACCAAATGCCCTAGATGAAACATGGCTGTATATTGAGAAACACGCGCTGCCTGCTGCATTGAATGCGTCACAATGACGATTGTATAATCTTTTCGTAATGCATCGATAAGTTCTTCAATACGTGCTGTTGCAATTGGATCAAGAGCCGAACAGGGCTCATCCATTAAAATAACTTCAGGACTAACCGCAATAGCACGCGCAATACACAAGCGCTGTTGCTGCCCTCCTGACAAACTTGTCCCTGTCTCATGAAGGCGATCTTTTACTTCTTCAAATAAACCTGCCTGTCTTAAACTTTTTTCAACAATATCATGCAATTCGGCACGCGATTTGACTAAACCATGAATGCGTGGCCCGTAAGCAACATTTTCAAAAATAGATTTTGGAAAAGGACAAGGTTTTTGAAAAACCATACCAACACGCGCACGCAATTCTACAACATCAATTTGCGAATCATAAATATTTTCTCCATCTAAGGTAATAAGACCTGTTATTTTAGCAC
>NZ_JBHIMP010000368.1:0-714 GCF_042194175.1 Bartonella sp. MR168JLCBS
CATAACAGTTCTCGTCTTGCTATCTATCCTGAGCATTTTTGTTGGTTATTCTGATGTGACACTTTCCGAGCTGTTATTAGGCGATCCACATGTGTGGCTTATTTTCTGGCAAACACGCCTTCCTCGTACAGTCGCAGTGCTCTTGGTTGGACCGGCACTTGCACTTTCAGGCCTGATTATGCAATTGCTTGCACGTAATCGCTTTGTAGAGCCATCAACTGCTGGAACTCTTGAATCTGCATCTCTTGGCATCCTTTTTGTCATGATTTTCCTCCCCAATATCCCTGTTTTAGGAAAAATGGTCATTGCCGCAATTTTTGCCATGATTGGTGCATTACTGTTTATGCTTTTATTGCGCCAGATCCCTTTAAAATCCACTTTCATTGTACCACTCACAGGGATTATACTGGGTTATATGATTGGCTCCCTAACCAATGCTATTGCTGATCATGAAATGCTGCTGCCTTCTCTTCAAGCCTATTTATTTGGCAGTTTTGCAATGATTCTTGATGGAAAATACGAACTCTTGTGGCTATCTTTTCCCCTTTGTACTCTTGCCTATTTTACTGCTGATCGCTTTACAGTAGCTGGTCTAGGAGAAGATTTAACTAACAATCTTGGACTTAATTATCGTACTGTTATGTTCTTTGGTCTTTTTATTGTCTCATCAATCACCGCTGTTGTAGTCTGTACAATTGGCCGTATTTCCTTCGT
>NZ_JBHIMP010000369.1:0-713 GCF_042194175.1 Bartonella sp. MR168JLCBS
CAACCAACATAGCATTTGTTATTCCAGGAAGCATTCGCAATTCATCAGAGACACCGAGTTTTTTGCGCTTTTCATCAAGTTCTTTTTCTTTGCGTTCTAGATATTCACGTGCACGACTTTGGATTTCAGCAGCAGTTTCATGATCAAAACCATCAATGTAAGCGATTTCTTCGAGATCAATATAAGAGATTTCTTCAATGGAGGAAAAGCCCTCTGATGCCATAACTTGCCCAATCATTTCGTCAACATCTAATGATTCCATAAACAATTTGCTGCGTTCGGTAAATTCTTTTTGACGGTTTTCAGATTCTTCCTGTTCTGTTAAAATATCAATATTCCATCCTGTTAATTGTGAAGCTAAACGAACATTTTGTCCACGCCGACCAATAGCAAGACTGAGCTGGTCATCAGGTACAATGACTTCGATACGTTCTACGTCTTCATCGAGGACGACTTTGGAAACTTCTGCGGGTTGTAATGCATTGACAATAAATGTTGCAGCGTCAGGTGACCAAGGAATAATATCAATTTTTTCACCTTGTAACTCTGCAACAACAGCTTGAACACGACTTCCTCGCATCCCAACACACGCTCCAACGGGATCAATTGAACCATCGCGTGAGACAACGGCAATTTTAGCACGTGAACCTGGATCGCGTGCAACAGATTTAATTTCTATAATACCATCATAGATTTCTGGCACTTCCATGGTA